>CAITXU010000016.1 GCA_903896505.1 uncultured Verrucomicrobiota bacterium
CGGAATTGGGTTTTCTAATATCAATTCCGCAGACACTGTCTGCGGAATTCCAGGCTGACTGAGTCTGGCCTGAACAACGGCAGTCGGAAAAGCCACGAAAAATTGGCGCATGCATTCGACATTCCGCTGCCCAAACCCGCGGCCAAATCGTCGGGTTAAGTCAGTCGAAAGCTGCTCCATTAATTTCTTTCCGTACTCCGCCCGATTTTCGCCGCCTTGCTCAAACTCCACGATGCGTCGGCCAACCTCCCAATAGGTGGCCGTCATGAACGCATTCACCGCACGCACGCTGGCGCGGCGGGCGGAGCCCAACAATTCGCTGACACCATTGACCAGACCGGAGTAATCGCGGGCTGCGGCGGGCGACACGCGCTTGTTCTTTTTGACAGGCTTGCTCATGAGACAAGGGTCAAATTGAGCTCATCGAGAATGCGATACAATCGATGAGCACCCGGTCAGCGACGGGCCATCGGACGGGGACCGACCCATCGTGTGTTGAGGCGCTGATGGAGATCATCCGAGGGAAATGCGGGACGAGGTTCACGTCCGTACTTTTTTTCGTCCATGCCACGCCAGGGCAGCGGTTCAATGGCGTCGCCCGCAACCACGTGGTAGTCGGCATCTTTGTCCCAGCCGACAACGCACAGGAAGTAGTCTCGAACCCATCCCTCTGGTAGGGCCGCCAGCCCGTCGGTTGGAAATTCCAGGGCCAACTCGTCACCTCCGGCAATGATCACCAAAGCCTGATCGTTGGTGGCCAGTAATTCTCCGACAGGACCGTACCGGGTGGCCCATCCGGCGGGCGTCGATTGATAGGGCGGGTTTCGCAGGTGATCGTAGACGGGCGTGAGCGGCTCAGTCCACGGAAGGTCGGCGTACTGGCTGTAGCCCCGACAATGAAGATCGGCTACTGCCGGTGACAGCACCTGGCAACGCACCGGGGCCGGTCCAGGCACGGTGGCGGAAGGCACAGGTGCCCCTTCGGCAATGTTGCCGAGGGCCGGTTGGGATTTTCCAAAGAGGGTGATGCGGTCCCAGTGCAGCTCAAAGGCATCGGTCAGCCGAAGGCGTCGGGTGCCGGACGGAAGCTTGTCGGTCAAATCAACCACGATGGTCTTGGTCTTGCCCGCCGGAACGCCGACCTGCACATCCACAGCCTTCCAGTCTCCATTGACCTCAGCCTCCAGTTTGGGGAAGGGAAATGGAAATTCTGGATTGTGCGAGGCCGCAATGTTGGCCATCCCGCCACCGAAACGAATCCATCCGTTCAGCACGAGCGATAGCGGCGTTCCGATTCCCAGCGGACCGAAGTCCAACACGACCCCGTGTGGCTCGGCCAGACCACGGTATTGGGGGCCGCGTAGGACAGACGGCGAGACCCGCTGGCCATCGGTGTGACGCAGCCGATCGGTGACGTCCTCGCCCACCAGAGTGGTCGCCTGACGCAATGGAATTTCGCGGGTAAGCCCGACCAGGCCATGGGGAACAAACGGAGGAAAAGGCATCATCCGGCTCGTGGGATGGACCTCCACCGATGCGGGATGGTCCGCCACCACCAAGCGGGCATAGTCGAGATAGAGGATTTCCTTGAGTTCCTCGGTCAATCGGACCTGGAGTCGTCCTGCCTCGGGAACCACCGTGGAGGCATTGCCGAGCCAGACGAATTCGGTGGGATCGGCGGCGATATAGCGTCCCGGCATGCTTGGCAAACCTGCGGGAGAGCCGGCCAGGATATCGGTGACAAAGTGGAATTCCTTACCTTTGCCCACATAGAGGTACGGACAAGAGCCACCAGGGATGACGAGTTCAAAGACCACCAAGGGTTCCTGGCCCTCCAAAACGACATCAGTGTTGTCGAGCTTGGTTTCAAACCAGCGGGTGGTGACGGAGTCCAACTGTTTGCGCTGTCCAACCCCCAGGGTGACCGGCAGGGAATCGACAAATCGCAGGGCGTGCCAGCCGGCGGCCGAGGCCTCGATCTTGACTCCCAGTCCGGAGGCGTTGGAGCGATTGCCAAGCAATTGCAATTTCAAAAGTCCATTGGCATTTCCACCGTCGTTGCGAAGGAAGACGAGTCCCTGCCCCGCTACATCGGCAATGAAATCGAGGTCTCCGTCCCGGTCGAAATCGGCCACCGCCAGATACCGAACTTCGAGGCCTTTGAGTGCGTCCAGACCCAGGTCGGCGGTGACTTCGCGGAAACCGAGGTGTCCCCGGTTGCGCCAGACACGGATGCCATCGGGTCCCCACGCCACGATGTCGAGCCAGCCGTCGTTATCATAGTCGATGATGCGCAGATGATTCAGCCGGTGACGTAGAGCAGAAAGGCGGGTGGGTTCGCGCAATCCGCCAAAATAGAGATCAATCGATTTTGGGGTCAGCAGGGCGACATCTGAGCGGAGGTCATTGTTGAGATCGGCCACGGCCAGCGCCCGGGCGACCGGCCATCCGGCAGGCGTTTCCGGGTCGCCAATGCCGGTGCCACGGTGATTAAGCAAGATGGCCGGGGGTTGACCTTCACGGGTCACGAGGAGGTCGGGCAGATCGTCATTGTTCCAATCATTCACCACGATGGAGGTGAGATTGGTCAGGGACTTTTGAGCCGGGCTTTCGTTGGTGTTGACTGCTTCACGGAACAGGCCGGTACCCAGATTGGTGAAGCTTCGGAAGCGACCTTCGATGCCGACCACCTCGAGCCCGAGTTTACCGGTGAAATCAAGGTCTGCCAGGACACCGGAGGTGCCTTTGACAGCGCCGAGGCGCGAGGTGCGGGTGGCGTCGACGAAGGTGCCGTTGGTGGCAAAGCGAAGCGACACGGTTCCTTCGCTGCCGACCAGCACGGCATCTTCGAATCGGTCATTTTGAAGATCACCAATGGTAATATCCCGAATTCCAGCGGCACCGGCGACGGGCAGTTCAGGTCCATGCGGAGCAAACACGCCATTGGAGTTCCACAACAGCTGGACACCGGTGGAGGTGGGAATCAGCAAATCATTCCAACCCCGGCGATTGATATCCATCACCCCCAGGGGCCCGTGCCATCCCTTGGCTGCGGCACCCAAAGCCGACGTCGTGACGTCTGTGAACTTGACCGATATTCCGTCGCGTCCAGGCTGTTCCAGAGGGAAGGGCGCACGGATTTCGGTATAGAGGCACCTCTCAAAAACTGCCGGATCGTCCCCGAGATTGGCACGAACGGCGGTCAGCTTTTGATGCTCGGCCAACTCCTTCTCGGCCTCCTGGCGTTGGCCCAGTCGAAGGAGAGATTGAGCAAGCAGGTAATGGGAGGAAATCCATTGAGGAGCGGCCGTGTTAGTCTCGAACTGCTGCAATTCCCGAAATTGATCGACCGCCTCCTCATGGTGTCCCCACCCGGCCAGGGCTCGTCCCAATTGAAAGGTGACAGGATTGATGGTTCGATCACCGTTCTTGGCTTCCTGCAGGGACTGAACCGCATTGGAGTACTGGTTCTGACGCAGTTGCGCACATCCCAGCACGTACCAGCCCGCCGGATTGGACGGCTCGAGATGGATGGTTTCGAGGGCATGTCCCGCCGCTTGAACCGGCTGGTTCACACGCAGAAATGCGTTGGCCAGATTGAGATGGACATCGGGATTGGCCGGGTTCATGGCCAGTGCCGATTGGAAGGCCGTCAGGGCCTTGCCGGGTTCTCCTTTGTCATAGTAGGTCTTGCCCGAAGCCATGACTTGGGCGAAGGCCTTGCCGGTGTCCTCGTCGGTTCCGTGGTCCATGGTCCACCAAGCGCCGCCCACGATGCCGCCCAGGAGCAGGATCACGGCGAGGAAATAAAGTGCAGCACCATACCGTCGGGGTGCGGGAGTCGCGGCCATAATAGTGCGGGATACTAGTGTCGTTCGAAAAATAGGTGGAGGGCCACCAAACCAGAAATGTTGATCGTTTACTTGGCCGGCCACGGCTTGATGGCGTCCAAGGCGGGAACGATCTTGCGTCGCAGTTCCAGAAAATCGAGGTCACCGGTGTGCCGGTAGAGGATTTTCCCGTCCGGTGCCACCAACAGGGTGTGCGGGAGGGCTCCATTCCATTCCGGGTCCAGCGCCTCCGCCATCTTGTATTTGTCGGTGTCGCCAAACAGGAGATTGCGAACGCCGGAATGATGTTTTTTGAGGAATTTCTCGACGTCCTCTTTTTCGTCGGGGAACTGGGCGGCGACGGTGACCAACTCAAAGTCGCGCTGGCGAAAGCGAAGGTTGGTCTCGATCAATTCATCGAACTCGGCGACGCACGGACCGCACCAGGTGGCCCAGACATTGATCAGGCGGGCCTTGCCCGAACCTTTGTTTTCCCGCAAGGCGCGCAGGGCGTCGCCACTGGCAGACTCCAAGGTCACGGGTTCCTGTTTGACCTTCTCGCGCCAGGCACTGCCCGATGCGGCTTTGTAGGCCCATTTGGTTGAGCAACCGAAGACCTTGGTTTCGGACACTTCCGGCAGTTTTCCCGCCAGCAGGGCATCGAGCGCAGCCCGGGTGTCCTGATGTTTCACCAGGTCGGGCCGCTCGGAATCGTCGATCCGGCCCCGGAACCGCAGCTTGCGCTCCTTGTCGAAAATGAACACATGGGGCGTGGCGGCCGGACCGTACTGAATGGAGGCGGACTCGGTCTCACCGTCGAAGAGGTAAGGGAAATTATAATGACGTTCCTCCGCGCGCAGCTTCATATCGGCCAGATCGTCGCCGAGATCGGTGTAACCGAGTTCGTCCAAACGCACCGCCGCCGGGCTGTTGGGGGAAATGGCCACAATCGCCACACCCCGCGCCGAATAGTCGACCACCAACTGCTTCAGGCGCTCTTCATAGGCCTGGGCCGTAGGACAATGATTGCAGGTAAAGACAATCGCCAGGACCGGTGAAGCGGCATAATCCGCCAGGGCATGGGTCTTGCCGTCGACGCCCGGCAGATGGAAATCGGGTGCCGGACTACCCAGCGCCAGTGGCTCATAGTGCGGGTCTTCCGCCAAAAGGCGCACGCCCAGAACCAGCGTCCAGACAAGGAGCAGGAAGGAGTTCGTACCGGGAGACTTCATGTCGGGAAAATGGTTCCCCGATCTTAAAATGCCAATGGATAAATGGGCTCGAGGTCTGGACCGAGGGTGCTCGGGGGGAGGAGCGGCGGGACGCCGCTGCCACTTCATTGAGACCGCCCACGTGTGGTGCGGGGGGGAGGAGCGGTTCGGACCGCCGTGCGGACGAGACGTCCGCGTTCCCAGGGTAAGCGTGATTCGGAACGCCCTTCGTTTCACTGACGATCCTGTCTTTTATCTGCGAAAATCTGTGAAATCTGCGGACAATTTTATCGCTGTCCGATGCCCAGGGTTCACAGATTCTGCGGAGGTGCGTTTAGAACGGGAGAGGTCATGATCCCTGCAATAATCAGGGACTTGCGGGAGCGCCTCCCTCCGGACACAAGTTCCTCCGCAGGAGGAAGATCAAACGGAGGGAAGCGTCCCGCCATTGCGGGACAAGTCCCCCTATCGATTTCAACCACAATCGCCGGTTTCCCGGCTCCAGCCATTAATCAGAGACCCGGGATTCGCGCTACGGTGTGAGCGGCTGATAGCCTACCGGTACAGGGTCTTTTCGAGGTATTCGACGGCCTGACGGACGCTCGAGTCGACCTCCATCCGGTTTTTGACCGTCCGACACGCATGGAGAACGGTGCCATGATCCCGGCCCCCAAAGGCCTCGCCAATGGAACTCAGGCTCGCCGGTGTCAGGTGACGGGCCAGGTACATGGCCACCTGCCGCGGAAAGGCGATGTTTTCGGGTCGCCGCTTGCTGGTCATGTCCGCCATTCGAATGTCGTAGTGGTCCGCCACCTTCTTCTGGATCGATTCGATGGTGATCGCCTGCTTGCCTTCCTCCTGAAGAATTTCCCGGAGAAGGTTCTCGACGACATCCAGGGTCAGCAATCGCCCGGTGAGCTGGGAATACGCGGAGACCCGGATGAACGCTCCTTCGAGGCGGCGGATATTGGTCCGAATCCGTTCCGCCAAAAAATTGAGGACTTCGGGTGGAAGAGCCGAGCCCAGGGACTTTTCCTTCTTGTGGAGGATGGCGAGCCGGGTTTCAACGTCGGGCGGACGCAGGTCGGCCGTCTGACCCCATTCAAACCGCGAAATCAAGCGGCCTTCGAGCCCCGGTATTTCACTCGCGGGCCGATCGCAGGTCATCACGATCTGCTTTCGGGACTCATGCAGGGTATTGAAGGTGTGAAAGAACTCCTCCTGGATACGTTCCTTGCCGGCGAGAAACTGAATGTCATCGACCAGCAGGGTCTCGACCTTCCGGTACTTGTTGCGGAACTTCATCAACTGGTTCTCCTGCAGGGCAGCGATGAACTCGTTGGTGAACCGTTCGCACGTGATATAGGCCACTTTGCCGCCGTTCCGCTTGGCCGCATTGATCTCGTGGCCAATGGCATGGAGCAGGTGGGTTTTTCCCAGTCCGACACCTCCGAAGAGGAACAAAGGATTGAACGCCTTGCCAGGGTTGTGGGCCACCGCCCGGGAGGCGCTGTGGGCAAACTCGTTGTTGTTCCCGACTACAAAGGTCGAGAACGTGTAGTTGGGACTGAGCAGTGTCTCGGAAGGTCGGCTATTGGATGCGGCATCGGGCGCGGGAGCCTCGGCAACGGCAGTCTCCACGACGGCAGGCGGTGGTGGCGTCTCAATGACTGGCAGGCGGGGAACAACGACAAATTCAACCTGGATGGGCTGCACCGCAGTCCGACTCACCACAGACCGGAGAAGGTCGAGGTAATTGTCGTTGATCCACATCTGGGTGAACTCGTCGCCCACTTCCAAAGTGAGGATTTCGTCGACCAGTGAGCGGGCCCGCAACGGGGAAAACCAAAGGTCATACAGCTCCGGCTTGAGCATCGTCTTGAGCGAGACGAGGCAGGCGGTCCACAGGGTTTCGGCAGAGGAAAACATGATCCGGCGTTACAGAAAAAATCGAGGTTTGACGGAATTATTCACCGACGGTTTTGACGCCATGTAACCGTCGGAAACAGAAGCGGTTGCACGGACAGGAAGCGGACCTCCTGACGCATTCTCAGCAAGGCGGGAACGGCGGAAAAAACGGCGAATCCGTTATGGATTCTCCTCGTATACAACGACTTACAATCGATGGTACCGCTTTCTGAGGCAGCAGCACCTGATCGGCGGTGGTTGATGGACGAGCGATTCACGGGTTAGCTTTTAGGTGAAGGTCAGCGGTCAAACGAGGGGAATCTATTGGCAGTTCTTCGCAGGTTATTCACAGGCGATTGATGCCTTGTTTCCAACGGTTTGTGTCGATTCGGTGTCGGAGAGGTTTCGGGGAATTCGCGCCTCATAGACATCCAATCGGGTCAAGACCAAATTCAAACCGCCTCCACACCGCGCTCTTCGGTGCGGATTCGAACGACCTCCTCCAGCCGGGAAACGAAGATTTTTCCGTCCCCGATTTTGCCCGTTTTCGCGGCCTGGAGGATGGCAGACACCGCAGCATCCACCCGGGCATCGTCCAAAACCACTTCCAGCTTGATCTTGGGGAGGAAGTCGACCGTGTACTCGGCGCCACGATACACCTCCGTATGACCCCGCTGTCGGCCAAACCCTTTGACCTCGGTGATGGTCATGCCTTCGACCCCGATCTCCGCCAGGGCGGCTTTGACCTCTTCGAGTTTGAACGGCTTGATGATGGCCTCGATTTTCTTCATAGATGGAACTGATCTGATGGGCTTGGTAGTCGCCTTCCCGATGGAAGTAAACCGCCATTTTGACCGCGAACGGTCTGGAGGGCGGATTCAGGCAACCGGTTTCATCGAATCAATCCCCGCTGGAGCGACCGTTCCCGCAGCCAGGCGACCAGCACCGGTGTGACGATCAGAATATGCACCAGCGAACTGAGACAGCCACCCACCACCGGGGCGGCCAGCGGGCGCATGACCTCGGAACCCGCCTGATGGCTCCAAAAAATTGGGAGCAGACTCGCGATTGTGGTCGCCACGGTCATGACCTTGGGGCGTAACCGGAGTCGGGCACCGGCCCGAATAGCCGCCAGCAGGTCATCGTGAGTAAACGCCTTTCCCTCAGCGGTACAGGTCGCTAGCCGTTGCTGAATGGCTTCCTCAAGGTAGACCACCATGACGATGCCCGTTTGGATGGCGATGCCGAAAAGGGCAATGTACCCGATCCAGACAGCGGTACTGAAAGGATACCCCAGGATTGCCTGGAGAAATACGGAACCGCTCAGCGCAAAGGGCACGGCCAGAAGGACATGGGCAGCTTCTGCCAGGCTGTTGTAGGTCACGTACAACAGGAGAAAGATGACCAGAATCACCACGGGCACCACCCATTGGAGGGTGCGTTCGGCGTGGAGTTGATTCTCGTACTGGCCGGAATATTCGAGGGTGACCCCGGGAGGCAATTGCGGCACCAATTCCTGGTCGAGCCGCTTTTTGACTTCGTCGACAAATCCGCCCAAATCGCGGTTTTGGACATTTGCCTGGACGAAGACGCGGAGGCGACCGTTTTCGCTCGCGATTTCGCTGGGCCCCTCCACCCGGCGGATGTGGGCCACCTGGGCCAGTTGAACCGAACCGCCACCCGGGCGGGGAACGAGGATTTCACCGAGCCGATCAATATCCTCACGCGCTGACGAATCGAGGCGGACCTGAATCGGAAACCGTTGGCGTCCCTCGATCAGGGTGGCCACGTTCCGCCCTCCCAGCCCCATCTCGACCACGTCCATGACCGCCCGGGCATCCAACCCAAATCGGGCCAAAGCCGGGCGGTCGATCTCGATATTGAGGTACGGTTTGCCCTGCACCCGGCTGGCGGCGACCCCGACCGCGCCGGGTACCGTGCGGACGATGGCTTCGGCCTTGAGGGCGAGCGGTTGCAATTGCTCCAGGCGGTCTCCGAGCAGTTTGATTCCCACCTGAGCCCGAATGCCCGTCGAGATCATCAGGATGCGGTTCTCAATCGGCTGCAGGAATCCGGGAACGTAGCCTGGCACGGTCGTCAGCTTGTCGCTCAGTTCGGCCACCAGAGCTTCCCGGGTCATTCCGGGCCGCCAATCTGCTTCGGGTCTCAGTTGAATGGTGGTCTCGATCATTTCCACCGGTGCCGGGTCGGTCGCGGTCTCCGCGCGTCCCAATTTGCCGGCAACCGTCAGGACTTCGGGAGTGGCGGCAATGACCCGGTCTTGCCAGGCCATGATCCGTTTGACCTCGGTGAGCGAGGTGGAGGGCAGCAGGACCGGCATGAACAGCAGCGATCCCTCCTGCAAGGTGGGCATGAATTCACGTCCGAATCCTCGAAACAGCCGGGTCACGGGCTGCAGTCCGGCCTGGTCCAGCGGTTTTCGGATAAACCCGGGCAAACCGAGGGCGATGGCCGCGGCAAGGGCCAGCAGGGAACCGGCAAAGGCCAGGACGGTGCGGCGATGGTCGAGCGCCCAATTCAGGACAGGGGCGTACACCGCCAGAAGCAGACGCATCAACGTGTTGTCCTCTTCTCGATGAAAAGGACCCCGGACCAACAGCGAAGCCAGCACCGGGACCAGAGTCACGGCAAGGACCGTGGCTCCCAGGCAGGCGAAGGTCTTGGTGAAGGCGAGCGGATGGAACAGCTTCCCTTCCTGACCGGCCAGCGCGAAGACCGGAACGAAAGCAAGGACCACAATCGCCATGGCGAAGAAGATGGGACGTCCGACCTGATGCGCCGCCAGCCGGGTGGCATTCATGGTTTCGGCGGCGGTCAATCGTCGTCCAAGACGTTCCTCCTCCCGCTCGCACTGGCGGATCACGTTCTCGGTCATGACGATGCCGGCATCCACGAGCACCCCAATCGCCACGGCGATGCCCGTGAGCGACATGATGTTGGAGGAGATGCCGAGCCATCGCATGCAGATGAAAGAAAAGAGAATGCTGAGTGGCAGGGGCAGGGTGACGATGAGAATGCTCCGGAAATGAAACAGAAAGAGGATGTGCGCCAGAGTCACGAGGATGATTTCCTCCACCAGCGCCCTCCTCAGCGTGCCCAACGTCCGGTCAATCAAATCTCCCCGATCATAAAAGGCCCGGACGGAAACTCCGGGCGGCAGGCTGGGTGCCAGTTGGGTCAGTCGTGCCTTGACCGAGGCGAGGACAGCGCGGGCATTCTCCCGATTCCGGAGCACCACAATGCCGCCCACCGCTTCATGTCCGGCGACATCGAGTGCGCCCCGCCGAAAATCACCCCCCACCTGGACCGTGGCGATGTCGCGAAGAAAAATCGGAACCCCGTTGGTCTCGGCCACCGCGATGCCCTCGAGATCGGCGATGGACCGAATCAGGCCCACGCCGCGCACGATGAATTCCATGCCGTTTTCCTCCATGACCTTGCCGCCCACGTTGAGGTGGTTGGCGGTGATGGCGTCACTGATCCGGCTGAGCGTCAGACCGGATCGTTGCAGGCGGACAGGGTCCACCTCCACCTGATATTGTCGGACGAAGCCCCCCACACTGGCGACCTCCGCCACCCCGGGCACGGCCTGGAGCTGGTATCGAAGATAAAAATCCTGAAGCGCCCGCAGCGTCCCCAAATCGTATCCCCCCGCAGGTGCCAGCTGCGGATCGACTTCGAGATGATACTGATAAATCCAGCCCAGCCCGGTGGCATCCGGACCCAACTGGGGAACGACTCCGACGGGAAGCTGGCTGGCGAGAAGTCCGAGTCGTTCGCTCACCCGTTGACGGGCAAAATAGTTATCGATGGCATCCTCGAAGACCACGGTCACCAGCGAGAAACCGAACATGGAATTGGCGCGCACGGAACGAACACCGGCCAACCCCTGCAAATTGACACTCAGCGGAAAGGTGATCTGGTCCTCTACCTCCTGGGGACTCCGTCCGGGCCAGTCGGCAAAGACCAACACCTGACTTTCCGTCAGGTCGGGAAGGGCATCAATGGGCGTCTCGCGCAGGGCCTTGACGCCATAGAGGGCCAGCAGAAGGGCGGCACACAGCACCAGGAAGCGCTGCCGGAGGCAGGTGTCGATCAATCGGCGTATCATGGTTTCAAGGGGCTATTTCGGAGCCGCAATCCAACATGCGGGCACCATACCACGGGTTGGCGAGAGGGGACGACAGTTGCACCCATCGGGCCTGCGCCGGAGCGCCCGGAAAAATGCCCTTGCCCATGGGACAAACGTACAGCTTCAACCCGGTGGCCGAAGGATCGGATCGGCGCAGCGCAGCACCCCAGCCCACCAGCGCCTCGCTGAACGGCAGGAAGAGACGACGGGCGGCGGTGAGGTCGGCCACGTCGCCGCGCGGTAATGTCGCAACGACCTTTGCGGTCAATTCGGAAACCGGGGTCGGCGGTGGAAGAGCAGCCAACTCCGCAAGTCGCGCTCGATAGGCTTCCAAATCGTCGGCCGCAAGAGCTGCCCGAAGCGCATCGGCTTTCACCAACCATTCGGGAAGAGGCGGCTGATCGGTCGCAGTGCCGGGCTGGGCAGAGCCGGACGGTTCCAGTCCGGCCAACTGGCTTTGGCTGTCCAGGAGGATGGCGCCCTGCACCACCACTCGCTCTCCCGCGCTCACTCCTTCCAACACTTCCCACTGATCATCCCCCCGATTCCCCAGCCGAACCCAACGTGCCTCAAAGTTCCCCGGTGCCCGTTCAATGAACACCCGCGGCTTTCCACCTGGGTTCAGAACAGCCGATCGAGGGACTGTCACGGTCTTCGGGAATTCCAAGGTCAGTTCGACTTCCGCCGCCGATCGGTGGGAAAAACGGCGCCTGGGGGTACCGGCTCCATTTTCCAGAGGATTCGGCACCAATACCCGGACCTTTGCCGTGCGGCTCATCGGATCAATATTCGGATCGATAAAAACGATGGCATTGGTGAATCGCTGGCCAGGATGGCCGGTGACGGTGAATGCCACCTGCTGTCCAACTTGAATCGACGGCAGGTCCCGTTCATAGGCGTCGAATTTCAACCAGAGCACCCCAAAATCTCCAATCTCGAAGAGTGGATCGCCCTCTTTGACATATTGACCGGGGTACGCCAGGCGTTTGACCACCGTTCCATCCCGAGGGGCCAGCAGCTCCACATCGAGATTGGTCGGCGAGTGGGTCGAAGGCAGTTCGGCAATTTGTTCCGACGACAAACCCAATTGTCGGAGTCGCAACCGGGCTCCGTCCTGCAATCCCCGGCTCCCGTTTGCCCCTTCACCTGCCCCTTCCCGGTGCAGACCCAGATACTCCCGAATGGCGGCCAGCAGGGCGGGGCTATAAAGACGGACCAACGGTTGACCCTTCCGAAATTCGGCTCCTTCATAGTTATCAGCCAACCAGTCGATCCGCCCTCCGGCGGTGGCGCTGACAACTTCATGGCGCGTGTCGTCGTCGTCGAGAACTCCGATAAAATGGACCCGGCGATGAAGGGTTCCGCGCCCGGCCACCTCGACCGCAAGTCCGGCGACGGTCACCGCATTCGAGCCGAGAACCGTCATGTGGCTGTCCATGGCCTTGGCCCCCTCGTAGATGGGTACCAAGTCCATACCGCACACCGTGCATTTGCCCGGATGGTCGGAGCGAATCCACGGGTGCATCGGAGATTGAAAATAGAGGACCGTGCGTCCGGTGGTTGCTGCAGGTCCGGCCATCGACATGCGTCCACTGCTCCATCGTCCGACGGCGATGCCGACGGCAAGGACCACGATCATGCCAAATAAAAATCGTTTCATCGGGTTGGGAGGTTGACGTTGGGGTTGGGGTTGGTCTTTCCGTCGGTTTGCGCACCCACAGGTTGAAGGCCTGGAAGCGGTTCCGTTGGGAACAGAGCTGACAACTCCTCACCACACAGGAAGGCCATCTGGTTCATCGCCTCCCACTGTTCCTCGACCGCCGTGGCGATGCGAATCCGGGACTCAATCACGGAACGGCGTGTCTCAAAAAGCTCGGACAAGGTGGCCCCACCCCCAATCCAGCCATTCAGGGCCGCTTGAAAGGCCGCCTCCGCCCGGGGGAGAACCTCCCGCTGCTGGTTCTTCGCCTCAGCGGCGGCCGTGGCGGCGACCGTGGCCCATCGGAACAAATCCGTCTGGACCGCCAGTCGCGCGTCATCGAGTTCGGAGGAGACTGCCCGGACCAGCGCCTGTTCGCGGTCCACGTCCCGCCGGTAGCGGTCCCGATTGAACCACGGCACCGTGGAACTCAGACTCACCAGGCCCTGCCTCCACCCGCCATCTCCACTGTAGTGGGCACTATCGAGGCCGACCGTGATATCGGGCCGTGCCGACTTGCGGGCGATCTCCACCTGTCGCTCCGCGCGACGTCGGGCCGATTCGCCGAGACGAATGGCGGGAGCGTGCTCAATGGCCCGCGTGGCCAGCGCTTCGGAATAGGCCGGAGGCGATACCAATTCCGGCAGCTGGAATCGAGGCAAGGAGGTCTCCGGGGGTTGACCCAGGACCCGATTGGCCGCCGCCCGCCTGGCCACCAATTCCTGCTCCACCCGTTGGAGCATGGTCCGCCTTTGGGCGTGTTCACTCTCAAATCGGAGGACATCGAGAGATGCACCCGTGCCCGACTCGTAGCGGGCGCGGGAGGTGCGGGCTTCCACAGCATGCCATTCGTTGTCCTCCGTGGTCAGTGCCAGATCCTGTTCACTCCGAGCCAGTTGGAGGAGGGCCTGGATGACATCGCGCCGAATCGCCTCGAATTGAATCTCCGCTGCCACGGAAGCACCCGCCGCTTCGGCCGTGGCCAGATTCCGTGCCGCCCGCTCCTTGCCCAGCAGAGGAAGCCGCTGTTCCACGCCATAGCCAAGATTGCCGTCTTCGGAATCCCGTGGTCCCCGGGACGACGACACCATGACGTTGGCCTTGACCGTGGGATCGGCAAAGGAGCGAACGCCCGCCCGGGCCGCCTCAGCAGCAATCCGGCGTTCCTGGGCAGCCCGAAGCGCGGGATGATGCTGGCGTGCCTGCCCGGCATAATCGGAAAAAACCGAGGGACCGAGTGGGACAAAATTGGTGACCGATTCTCCCAGCGTGGGAGTCATCAGGAAATGGGCACAGCCGGTGACTATTCCTGCCAGTGCGGGTGCCCGACGAATCAAAGAACCAAAACGAGACGAACCAGGGAACATAACATAAATTCATGCCAATCTGAGAGAGTGCGTCGAGGCCCCCGGTGGGGCCCGGCGGCTGAAAACAATGCAGCCGCGCGGAGGTGCATCCACGCCGGACACACCACCTCCCGAACGGTTCGTGGAACCGTCAGATCAGCAGGGATTCAAGTCGGAGATAAATCGAGCCCGGTGGAGGAAGGAACCGGGTCGCAGAAGGCCCGACCATTCCCGTTACGGGATGGGCTTCGGGCAAGAGCCAGAGAAGGACCGGGTCGACCGTGCTGTTGGCCGCTTCGTCGATGGCCTTCTGAGGCGTCGATGGCACCGGCAGGGAAGATTCGCTGGAATCAGCCGGAGTGCGGCAACAGACCGCAGTGCAGGCCGGACGGACGATGCTCTTGCTGCAGCAAGACGACTTGGAAGGGGACGCCATGGCCACCGACGGGCTCCAGCCACAAGCCTGCCCGATCAGCCAAAGGCCGACAAACAAGAGGGCTCGAACCTGTCGTGTCATGGGGTTGAGGAATGGGGTCGAGGGAGATTGTCCCAAGGCCGATGGCCGGGGCGACAACAGCTGGATACCGTTGCCCCCGGACAAATCATCAGGTGGTTTTTTTTGCTGCCTTGGCTTTGGCGGCTTTTTCCGCCTCCACCAACTTCTTCACGTACTTGTCAGGTTCCTTGTCGAAATCCTTCTTGCAGCTTTTGCAGCACAATTTGAATTCCTGCCCCTTGTACACCAACTTAAAGGGCTCACCCATTTCACCGAGTTTCTCGTCTGAAACGAGGCACTTTTCGAGGGTGTACGGCTTGGGCTTCTTGGCGTCTTTGGCATCCTTGGTCGCATCCTCAGCCCGGGAGGTCAGGGAAGCGGCCATGGCCAGCAGACCAGCCAATAACAGAATCTTGTTCATAAAGTGTCGTCGGACGTTTGTTTACCGAGTCAATCCACCCGTTCGACGGTTTCGGGGTCTCAGCTGTTCAAACCGATTCCCTGAAACCCATCCGACCTACTTGGCCGTGAGCTGGGTGATGTACTTCGCAGGGTTCTTGTCGAAGTCCTTCTTGCAGTCCTTACAGCAAAGTTTCACTTCCTGTCCTTCGTAGACGAAGACGCAATTTTCGCCCATGGCACCCAGCTTGTCCCCGGAGACCACACAGGTGGTCAGCGGATACGGCTTGGCACCAGACGTCGAGGCGGAGGTGGTGGTGGAGGTGGCGCAACCGGCCCCGAGGGCGACGGCCAGTGCGAGAGCGGCGAGAAGAGAAGTTTTTTTCATGATGGACGAAGAATTGAGCTCAAAAGAAATAAATGGATTAGCCTGAATGGCAACTCGAATTGTCCGGCAAAGGGCCAATGGTACGAATGTCGCAGGGGCATCTGCCCCTATTTGACCCCGTCGCTCACGACCACTCCCGAGACCACGGTCCCGGTGCAATGGCTGGTATATTCAAAGGGATCGCCATCGAACAGCGCCAGGTCGGCATCCTTGCCGGGCGCCAAAGTCCCCACCCGATCCTCAATCCCCAGAATCCGGGCGGGATTGATGGTGATCGCCGCCAGTGCCTGCTCGAAGGTCAATCCATTGGCTGCCGCCAGCGCCGCCTCGAAAAGAACCACCCGTGTCTTGGGCACGTAGGCCTCATAACCGCTCTGCAGGGCGAACAGAATGCCCGCCGACTGCAATTTGGCCGCCGTGCCCATGCTGGCATTTTCAAGATCAGCGCTCGGACGGGTCATGGTCGGGTGCAGAAGCACCGGAAAACCGCTCTCCTGAATCTCCTTCAGGACCAGCGGGGCATCGGCGACGCCATCCAGGATGACTTTGAAGCCAAACTCGCGGGCCAATCGCAGCACGGACAAAATGTCCTGATACCGCTGAACGGTGAAGAGCATCGGTTGTTTGCCTTCCAGAGCCCGGACCAGGGCCTCCAAATGCAGGTCCCGGGCGGGTCGCTTCTCCGGGTCGGTCTTTGCCAGCTTTTTCTGATAGTCCACCGCCTTGACCAGTTCAGCTCGCAGCAGGGCAATCGACTTGGCGATGGTGGCCGGGGCCTTGTCCTTGGCCGCACTCAGGGAGTCCGGACCCAGGGTGCAGGCAAAGGTGGCCTCGGGAGCCAGCAGGGCCTGATCGAGATTCTGCGGCCACGTCTTCACCACCAGGGTCTGGCCGGAAATCAGCGCACCTGGCCCGTGCCCGGTGTGCAGCGTTGTGACGCCGAGGTTGCGGACCCATTCCACCAGCGGGTCGAGTGAATTGTAGCTGTCCACCGCCCGAAGCTCGGGCTGGAGCGGGGCACTTTTGTCGAGTTGGTCCTGGTCTTGTTTCTGATTCAATATCCCGGAGACCCCCACCGTCGAGTGGCCATCAATCAACCCGGGCGTCACCACCCTCGCAGTCAGAAGCTTGTACCCGGCGGGCACCGTCGTCGTGGCAGCCGAACCGACCGTTTCAATCTGGCTCCCCTTGATCAGGACCACTCCATCCGTGATCGGCGGTCCGGTCAGGGTATAAACCGTCTGCCCCCGCACTGCCACCTGGGCATTCGCCCAAGGCAGGGCGAGTCCTCCAAGCGTCACGGCCACCGCCAGCCAACGGGAAATCGGAATCATTGGTCGCCTCCATTTCCAAAGCAGCAGAGGGAAGCCGCACGGGGATTGCCGGCCCCGCGTCCGCCGGTTGCCAGCAGGGCATCCTTCGGATCGCTCCTATCAAAGACCCGGACCCCCTCAATCCAGGTTTCCTCGACATGAGTGTAAACACTCAGCGGATCGCCTGTGAGCACCAGAAAGTCGGCATCCTTCCCCACTTCGAGCACCCCCACGCGGTCCTCGAGGTCCAGCATTTTGGCCCCTGCCGAGGTGACCGCCCGTAGGGCTCCTTCACGGGTCATGCCGGAGCGCACCGCAACAGCCGCCGAGCGCAGGAAAAGCCGTGAATCGGTCACCGGGTCATCGGTATGGAATCCCACCAGAACCCCTGCCCTTTCCAGCACGCCGGCCGTTTTCCAATACATGTCCCGCGCCTCCAGTTTGCCTCCCGGACTATCCACCACGATGACCGAACAAGGGACCTTCGCAGCCGCGATTTCCTGGGCCACCTTGTACCCCTCACTGACATGATGAAGCACCAGCCGGAAGCCAAATTCCTTCTGCAATCGCAACACCGTCATGATGTCGTCGTGCCGGTGGGTATGATGATGCACCAGGCGATCACCCGTGAGAACCTCCACCAGCGATTCCAGGGCGATATCCCGGGTGGGTGCCTTGTCGGCGTCCGACCCTGCTTTGGCCAGTTTTTCCCGATAAGATTGAGCTGCGACAAACTTTTCCCGCACCAGCGCAGCCGCCTTGGCCCGTGTGCCTGGATACGGTGGGTCGCCTTGGGGATTGGTGCCGTTGGCCATCTTCAGCCCGCCGGCGATGCGGCCCGTGGGTGTCCGGAGCAGCAGGTCGTCAATGGTCCGGCCCTGCCTCAATTTGAGGTAAATCGTCTGACCACCGATCAGGTTACCGGAGCCGGGCATGATATTGACCGTGGTGATGCCTCCGGCACGGGCCCGTTGGAGGGCAGGATCGCGGATATCCACCGCATCGAGCGCCCGCATCTCGGGATTCAGTGGACCGGAACGTTCATTGGACCCCGATGTAGCCAGACCGATGTGGGAATGGGTGTCCACCAGACCGGGCATCAAGGTTTTGCCGGTCAGGTCCCGGCGTTCCGCCTCGGGGGGAATGACCACCTCGTTGGAGGCACCGATGGCCTTGATTTCCCCCCCCTGAACCAGCAACACCCCGTGTTCGATGGGGTCGCCGTGGATGGGAATCAGCCGGGCTCCAAGCAAGGCCAGTGGACGCTCCTGGGCGTAGGCGGACACGACCGCCCCTGCCAACAAAAGCCCGGCAAGAATCCGGCTATACCAGCGCGCAAGGGAATGCTGCATGCCCGAGGATTGGCCGACGGACAGTTGATTCAAGCCAAATGGCTTCGAATGACACGGAATGGCACCGAATCGTGATTTGCATCCCGTGGGAAAACGGGCGCAATTGGGCCGTGAACCGCCGCGAATTTCTTTCCGGAGCCACCCTCGCCGCGACCTTTGCCGTCGGGCCTTCCCTTCGATCCGCACGGGCAGCCGAGCTGGGACCCGGCCCGACCGAATCTGGGGGCACACCGCCCGTGGTCGGACGAAGCACCCGGATTCTGCCGTGGAATGAAATCCCAGTCCGCCGCCTGACCACATCTTCGCAGCGCCAGTTCCGCTGCCTGCAAGTCACGGACCTGCATCAATTCCACACCACGGCCGCGGACGACGACCAGACCTTTGCCGACATCGCTAGGTATGTTCGCGACTGGCATCCCGATCTGATCTTTGCCACCGGCGACCTCTGGCACGACAACGACCATGGGGAAGGCCCCCGGGGCGTGGACCGATTGGTTCGAGACCTGGGAACTCTGGGCGTGCCTTGGACAACGATTTGGGGAAATCACGATCGGCTCGACGATTATCAGGCGGGCCACGATGCCCTGGCCGGGGCACCCCATTCCGTGTATGGCGGAGCGCACAGCCACGGTGACTATCGACTCGAGGTCCTGGCGTTCGGTAGTGACAAACCCGCCCTGGACCTCTTGTGCCTGAACTCGAATCACGAGGGACTGGGCCCTTGGCAGGTCAACGCCCTGCGGCAACTGATCGACCAGGTGAGGAGCCGCAGCCCCGGGCCGGGGCAAGCCCTGCTGTTTCACCACATCCCGATGCAAGAGCTGAAGACCCGCTTCAGCGTCGAGGCCTTTCGAGGCCTGAAGATGGAGGATGTGGCGAGCCTGCAGGACCAGGGACGCACCTTCCCGGTGGTCCGGGACGCGGGGTTTATTCGGGCCTGCTTTTGCGGACACAACCACGTGAACGATTACACCCTGCAATTGGACCGGGTGAGCCTGAGTTACGGGCGCTCCACGGGCCATGCGGGGTACGGGGGCGAACGGTTGCGCAAAGGGGCCAAGCTCATCGAGGTCGACCTGTCCAATGGGGAAGTCCAGACCTCGTCGGTCTTCCCCGACGGCACACGCCTGGCCTGAGACCCTCGTCTGCCTCGCTGTAGCCGCCTGTCGTGAGACGGCGCAGATTGATCGGCTGGTCCTTCCATCGGTGGGACGTCCCGCCATTGCGGGACAAGTCCCCAATCATTGCTGGGATAAGGACACCTCCCAACCTAAAGGCACCCCCGTCGCGAGACGACCGAGCCTATTCCGCGAAGGAGAAGCCCATGGGCCGTCTGCAAGACCGCGCTAATAGGAGGGCCAACGGCCCGCATCCATCCCAGCCTGGGCCAACGGCCCAGGAATGTCGGATGAAAGATTCAAGGGCTGAAAGCCCGTTCCAATTGGTCACCGCACACAAAGCACACCCGTTGGCCCCGGAAGGGACATTCCGCGGGCAAGATTCGCTTCCCATGAAACAAATCGTGCCCCTTGGAAACCAATCCCAAGGAACCCGAAGTCTGAAAGGACCCGACGCACCAGCCGCACAACCAACCGTCCACCGACCCCACGACGAAGGGCCCCCAAACCTTCCCCTTGCCACGGGCGGTCCGGAGTCCTAAAACTGAAGGCAGCCAGACCTGAAGCGGGTGTGGTTCAATGGTAGAATGTGGGCTTCCCAAGCCTGAGACGAGGGTTCGATTCCCTTCACCCGCTCCATTGATAATCAACGAGTTACGAAGAAGTGCAAGTAAAGTGCAAGTAAATCTCCGAGGCTGAGCCTAGTTTTCTCCCGCCTTCGAAACACTCGGTTTTCGGCATTTCCAGCCGGGTTCGATTCTAAACGGTCCCTGAACAGGAATCTTTCTGTCCCGAATCTGGCTCCGCAGCCGTTCCCCCGCCAAACCTTCGGAGTGCAGTAGTGCAGTCATCCTCCTCTGGCATTTCGGATCAGGACACACTCACTTTCCAATCTGGTTTCGTCGGTCGGCGGCTTCACAGCTTCCCCGGCAGCGATCGTTGCGCTGTCGGTGAATGGTCTCCAGAATAACCGATGATTGCCGCCGGAACCAAAAAAGCAGTTTGCCGAGAGCCTCTCCGGGCTTATCGAGCGGGTGACCTTTTTCAACGACGACAGCGGATTCTCGGTCATCAAGGTGAAGACCAAGGGGCACCGGGATCCGGTTACGGTGGTGGGTAGTCTGCCATCGGTCAGCGCCGGTGAGTGGGTCACGGCGGAAGGTCACTGGATTCAGGACCGGGAGTTTGGCCTCCAGTTCAAGGCGGAGATGCTTACCAGCACGGCTCCGACCAGCCGCGAGGGCATCGAGAAATACCTCGGAAGTGGAATGGTCAAGGGCATTGGTCCCGTGTACGCCAAGAAGCTCGTCGACCGTTTTGGGGAGGAAATCTTCGATGTCATCGAGACTCGGTCGGTGCGCCTGGAGGAACTCGACGGGATCGGTCCCAAGCGTCGCAAACGAATCAAGGAAGCCTGGGCGGAACAGAAGGTCATACGCGAGATCATGCTCTTCCTGCACAGCAACGGCGTGAGCACAAGCCGGGCGGTGCGCATTTTCAAGACCTACGGTTCCGATGCCATCGAGAAGGTACGAAACGATCCGTACCGGCTGGCGAAGGACATTCACGGAATCGGTTTCAAGACCGCCGACCAGATTGCCCAGAAGATCGGCATCCCACATGACTCCCTGCTGCGGGCCGCAGCCGGTTTGGGGCATGTGCTCATCGAGGCCACCAACGAAGGACACTGTGCGCTGCCGGTCGAGTTGATCCGGGACGAGGCGGGCAAGCTGCTTCTGGTGGACGACAAGATCGTCACCGAAGCTCTCGAACGGACCCTCGCAAACCAGGACCTCGTGCAGGAAACCGTCGACAATCAGGAACTGATTTTCCTGCCGCACCTCAAGCGTGCCGAGGAGATTATCGCCGCCAGAGTTCGTAGTCTGGTGCAGGCACCTGCCACGTTTCCGGAGATTGATTTCGAGAAGGCGGTCGTTTGGTGCCAGGCGAAGACCGGCAAGGAACTGGCGCCCAGCCAGCGCGAAGCCCTGAAGCTGGCGCTCGCGAGCCGGGCGCTCATCATCACCGGCGGTCCCGGAGTGGGTAAAACGACGTTGGTAAACGCCATCCTGCTAATCCTCCGGGCCAAGAAGGTGCGTTGCCTGCTGTGCGCGCCCACCGGCAGGGCGGCCAAGCGCCTGAGTGAAACCACCGGTGTCGAAGCCAAGACCATTCACCGGCTGCTGGAGGTCAATCCTGCCGGTGGCGGCTTTAAGCGCAATGAGGGCAACCCCCTGGACTGCGATCTCCTCGTCGTGGACGAGACATCGATGGTCGACGTGGTGCTCATGTCGCACCTGCTCCGAGCCATGCCGTCCAACGCCAGCCTGTTGCTCGTTGGCGACATCGACCAGTTGCCCAGCGTCGGTCCGGGGATGGTCCTGCGCCACATGATTGAAAGCCAGATCGTGCCGGTGGTCCGTTTGACAGAAGTCTTCCGACAGGCGGCGCACAGCCGGATCATCACCAACGCTCATCGGGTCAACGAAGGCTGGATGCCGGAGGTTTCAGCCAAGGGCGCAGATTCGGATTTCTTTGTGATCGACCGAGAGGAGCCCGAGCAGGTCGCAGACACCCTGGTCGAGATGGTCAAAACCCGCATTCCGGCCAAGTTCAAGCTGGATGCCATCCGGGACATTCAAGTGCTTTGCCCGATGAATCGGGGTTCGCTTGGCAGCCGGGACCTGAACCTCCGGTTGCAAGACGAACTAAATCCCTGGAAGCAGGGTGAACCCGTGGTGGAGAAGTTCGGCTGGCGCTTCCGATTACGCGACAAAGTCATTCAGACCGAGAATGACTACGACAAGGACGTTTTCAACGGCGATATCGGCCAGGTGACCCAGATCGACGAAGCGGAACGCGAGGTGACCATCCGCTTCGACCAACGGGACGTTGTCTATGATTATGGTGAATTGGACGAGATCGGTCTGGCCTACGCGATCACGGTGCACAAGTCTCAAGGGTCCGAATTTCCGGCAGTGGTCATTCCCGTAGCGATGCAGCAGTACATGCTGCTCCAGAGAAATCTGGTCTACACCGGCATCACCCGGGGCAAAAAGCTCGTGGTGCTCATCGGCCAACGGAAAGCGATGGGAATGGCGGTGAAGAATAACCGCACGCAGAGCCGATTCTCAGGCCTCTTGAAACGGTTGAAGGTGTCGGTTTGAGCTCCGTCACGGAACAAGCATTCAAGCTTCGGCGAGAATGCGGGCTGCTTTTGCTGGCCAACCCACCGTAGTCGTGGGAGCCACTGGCGATGGGGACTTCGGTCGTGGTTCCGGTTTGCCTGCGCTAAGCCCGTTTTCAGTCCGCCGCCACTCAACGAAATCAGCCCAGAAGACGACACTGCGCACGACCGGAAACCCCGGCGCGCGGAACCACTCACGAGCCGTCGAGTAGGAAATCCCGGCCAACACGGCAAACTCCTTGGCGTTGAGCGCCTGATCCAGCCGACGTTTTTCGAGAACGTCGTCCAGCTTCACGCTCTGAAGTTGGATGTCGCGCGACATGGGTCAGCCCTGGAGGTACAAATCCCCGTGACGCCGTTGGGTCCTGGAAGGAATCTGGTGCGGCAGGCGATTTCTCCCAGTCGTGTCGTTGGTGGACCGCATTTTCACGGTGAAGAAGTCGAAATAGACGTCTAAAGCGCACCAACTTTTTCGTGATTCGGCGAGGTTGCCGTTCGGCCCCAAACATTCTGCTGATCGGCGACAGATTTTCCGTTCGCCGTTGCGCTCAGTTCCGACTCTCTTGGTGTGAAGCATCCACCGCCCCAAGAACTCAATTTGGACGTCAAAGCGACAATGGCTCCCCCTCGTCAGAAGGTAACGAAGGAGCACTGCGGATTCCGGCTCGAACCAGAGTACCGAGATTTTCTGGTCCAAAAGGCAAAGGAGTTGAACATCGATTTCAGCGATTTAGTGCGCAGGATTGTCATTCAGCATCTCCAGGAAGAAGACGCGAAGGCGTCTCATTATGAGGCGCTCTGTGGGTTCAAGCAGGAGCTCCTCGAAATCCGCCGGGACATTGCTTTGAGCACGGTAGCCCTGTTGTGCGGAGCGGGGACGCTCGAACTAAAGGAGGCGCAGAAATGGGCCAACCGCAATCTCAGCAAAACGGACTAAATAGACGAAGGAAGGCCAGCCATGATCTCGATCTCCAAGCCAATCAAGAACTCTAAGCACTCCAAATACTATACGGACATGGTCCAAGCCGACTACTACGCCAATCGCCCCGGACAGGTGGCGACATGGTGTGGCAAGGGGGCCGAGCTTTTGGGACTCAAGGGTGAAGTAAACCCGAATGACCTTCGGTGCCTGATGGAAGGCTATATGACCGACGGAAAAACGAAGCTGGTGCAAAACGCTGGGCGAGCCAACCGGCAAAAGGGATGGGATCTGGTGGCAACGGGACCAAAACCGTTCGCCGTGATGTGGGCGATGAGCGATGTGGATCAGCGCCCCGCCTATGAGAAAGCAATCCGGGAAGCAGCCGAAGATGCCCGGACATTCCTGGAGGAGAATGGAGGACTGACCCGACGGGGCGAAAAGGGACAGCGCCTTGAAAAAGCTAATCTGGTCATGTTTAAGGTCAGTCACGACACATCGCGCGACCTTGATCCAAATCCCCACGAACACATGTTTCTAATCAATGTAGGTGTTCGCGAGGACGGCAGCACGGGATCGCTCTATACGGATAGGATTTATGAACTCCGAAAAAAGGCGGACCTCATTTTCAACGTCAGTCTCGCGATGTCCATGACCTTCGATTTCGGGCTGAAAATAACACCCGAAGAATTTGGCTTCAGCATTGACGGTGTGCCCAAGGTTATCTGCGACCATTTTTCGAAACGGAAGAAGGCCATCGACAAGTATAAAGAGGAGCATCGCCTGAACGGACCCGAAGCATCGTATATCGCCGCTATGAAAACTCGGAAAGCCAAGGTCGACGTCAATCGGGATGAACTGTTCCCGTATTGGCAAAAGAAGGCGGAATCCCTGGGTTGGGGACCGCAACAGGCGCGTGCGTTGCTAAATGAGAAGGCCTTCCACACGTTTCTCCGGGAGAGCGCGCAGGGTACCGACCGCCAAGAGTCGGAATCGAAGACTCGGACGGAACGGCAA
>CAITXU010000017.1 GCA_903896505.1 uncultured Verrucomicrobiota bacterium
CCTCCGGACGCAAGTCCCTCCGGAGTAGGGACATCCAACGGGACGCGCTCCTGCAGGTCCCGAATCATTGAGGGGATCATCACCGCTCCTGTTTAAGCCGGGATCGGTGGTCCGGTTTTGCCAACGCTGAAGACTGAAAGTGGGTCACGGGCACACCGTCTTCCCTGGGAACCCGGGCGTCTCGCCCGGTGGCATACGACATTCTCTCCGCAACGAACGTGAGTAGTGTTTCACCGGACGAGACGTCCGGGCTCCCGGGAGCTGCTGTTCCCTTTGGGACTCTGCGGACGGACCCATCAGGCTTCCAATTTATCCAGATAGTCGGTGATTGTTGGCTGAGTTCCGGCTCTTGGATCGGGTATCTAATCAATTTCCCCCTGTCGAACCCAAGTTGCCTCCCTACTTTCGCTGAGGCGTCCGGGCGATCGCAGCCTTGACCCGTTGATGCACCTGCTCTGAGATGGCCTCGAAATTCACCCCGACCAATTCACCTCGCAGGGCCTTCAGCACGCCGCCGACATAGACCTGATCCAGGTTCATCTGGCCACAAGCGAGGACGACAGTGGCGTAGGGATCATGGACAGGCCCGACATCGCGATGACGGGGATCAATGATCAGGAGGTCTCCAAATTTTCCTGGTTCCAGGCTGCCAATCCGGTCGGCCACCCGCATGACCCGGGCGGACCCGAGGGTGTGGAATTTAAGAACATCGTAGGGCGATAGAATGGTGGCGTTTTCGCGTGAAGCGCGGATGACGTATAGGCCCATGCGCATGTTTTCAAACGGGTCGGGAATATCGCTGGCGCACTGGTCGTCCACGCCGATGCCGATGGGAATACCGGCCTTGAGGCAGGCCGGGATGTCGGCAATGCCGGAAGCCAGTCGGCCATTGGATAATGGATTCCAGCACATCATCGCTCCGGCCTTGCCCGATGCGGCGATGATCTCCGGTGTTGTGTGGATGAAGTGCCCGAAGGTCAGGTTGGTTCCCAACAGGCCGGATTCGGCGAACCAGGGAAAGCGGTCACGCTGTTCGAGATTGTCCGGCGGTTCCAGAAAGTGCGACTGATTATCGAGACCGAATTCCTTTAGAACCGTGCCTTCCTGGCGGACAATCTCCGGGGACTGAGTGTAAGCAGCCGCTCCCATGATCGAGAGCTTGAGGAAGTTGTCGTGATCGTGTGCGTAACGCTGGCCAATCTTGACCACGCTGGCGACATACGCCCGGTTTTCATCCAGGGTTGCTGCCCGTTGAAGCCCGAACGAATGAACGACTCGGAGGCCGGATTCCACTGCTCCGCGAATCTGGAGTTCATCCCAATCGCCTGGTCGCAAGGCGGCCGGTTTTCCGCCGTAGCTGGTGTATTCGGTCCCCGAATAGGCAAAGTTATAGGCACTGGTCAATCCGTACCGCAGGAAATCCAGGCAACCGTGAAGGGTGTAATAGTAAAGGTCTTCGTCTGAGGAAGCGGCCATGTAGGGTATCCAGGCATCAATCCAGGCGCGAATCGTGGAAGAGGCTCCCAGACCGCGCATGCCCGTGGCAAAAATGTGGCTGTGTCCGGAGACAAATCCGGGAATGATGATTTTCCCGCCCGCATCCACGATGGTCTGGGCGTGGGTTTCGGCCGGGGGGCGGCCGGGGCCGATGGCAGCGATTTTTCCGTCGGCTCCCACCAGGACGTAGCCAATGAATGGGGCGGTTTCGCCTTCCTTCATGCTGAGGATGAGGCCATCGCGAACCAGCAACCGGGGCAGGGCATCCGCATGAAGGCCAAATGCGACAAGGAAGAGGGCGAAAGCCGTGCTCAGAATTCGGCATCCAATGAATCTATAAGCCACAACAATTGGCGAGCACCGGTCATGCCAGACCGATGAATTGTGTGGATAATGAGGTGTGGGAAGTCGGCAGTCCTTCTCGACAGTTTCACGGAAAGCGGTTGAATCGGAAAGTGTCTCTGACGCAACTTCGATTGTTTCCCAATGCGCAACCGCTGGTGGAGCGGTTGGGACGGGATTTCTTTCGGAGTTTGCCGTCGCATTCCGGGGTCTATCGGCTCCGCGACGCATCCAATGCTGTGATTTATGTCGGTAAGGCAAAGAACCTGCGGCAACGCCTGAGCCAATATCGCGTGGCCAATCCCGAGCAATTGCCTCGCAGGACGATCCGGTTGTTGCACACGGCGGTGACGATCGATTGGGAGGAATGTCCGGATGAACTCGCGGCACTGGCGCGCGAGCGGGAGCTGCTGCTGGCGCTTCGTCCCCGATTCAATCGTGCCGGAGTCTGGCCGGGGCGACCCTGGTTTTTGGTCTGGCGATTTGCCGATGGATTTCTGGAATTGGCCTTGGAACGCGAGCCCCCCGCCGGTTGGGAGAAGTCGGGGCCGTGGGGCGGCGTGGCCGCCCGACTTCAGGCAGGGATCACCCGACTTTTGTGGCTGGGACTTCATCCTTCCCGGAGTGTGACCACGATGCCGTGCGGGTGGTTTGAAAAGTCGGTATTGGGACTGGTTCGCCTAGGAGGCTGTGGATGGGACCGCGAACGATTGAACGAGGCTGTGGCCCAATTGGCGGACTTGTTCGGGGAAAAGAGCGAGGGGTTTGTGGCGTGGTTGAACCTGAAGACGGATGCACACCCGCTGGACCGGGATATGGCCACTGTGGATGCGGAATGGCTCGCGGACCATCTAAGCAAACAAAGTCGGAAGCCATAACACCGGGTTCGCCGTAACCAGATAGCCCTGTTTTCGTGTAACCGCTCCCGGGGCGAATCAGTCTCGGTCATTGTTAGCACTACACATCCAAACTTATCGATGACTCCCATGAATCGCTTCCTTCGTCCAATCGTCGGGGTGGGTCTAGCCGCCCTGGTCACTGTCGGAACCGTATGCGCCCAGGATGGCGCCCAGCCGCCTGCCGGAGGTCCTCCGGGCGGTCCCGGTGGTCCCGGGGGTGGGCGCAATTGGGACCCCGCCCAAATGCAAAAAATGATGATGGACCGGTATCGGGAGCAACTCGGAGTTAAGGATGACGAGGAATGGAAGTTGATTGAGACCCGGATTCAAAAGGTGACCGAAGCCCGCATGGCGGTGGGCTTTCGCGGTCCGGGCGGATTTGGTGGTCGGCGCGGCGGGCCAGGCGGGCCAGGCGGGCCAGGCGGACCTGGTGGTCAGGGCAACAACGGCCGCCGTGGTTTCGGAGGCGAGCCCAGCCCCGAGCAGGAAGCGCTTCAAAAGGCCATCGACGACAATGCCTCGGCGGACGTCGATAAATCGAAGCTTACTGCCTATCGCGCCTCGGTTAAAGACAAAGAGGCCAAGTTGGAAGCCGCTCAAGATGATTTGCGCAAGGTGCTTTCTGTAAAACAGGAAGCCGCAGCCGTGCTGGGTGGGCTCCTCAAGTAGACTGTTTCCGTACTCTGCCTGAGTTGACCATAATTCCGTTCCCGCCTCTCCCCATATAACGCCATGGCCGAAACAACTTCTGGAACCTTGCTGGACCGCATGGTGGCGGATTTTCAGGTTTCGGCGGCGGACCTTCCCCTGGTGAGCCGGACCTTGGGGGAGGAGGGGGGGGCAGGAGTGGAATCAGAGGTAGAGGTGCTCCGTTGGGTGGCCAAAGAGTACGCTGTTCCATTCAATCCTCTCGACGATATCCGGCCGGAGAAGGAGTTGTTGGGATTGTTTCCGGCCCGGATTCTCCTCAAGGAGGAATTGCTCCCGATCAGTCGGGAGAATGGGCATGTCGATGTTGCGACCAGCCGCCTTTTTTCCACTTCGGGCCTGGACGGACTCAAGGCGGTCACCGGCCTCCGGTTGCAGCCGGTTCTGGCTCCGCGGGAAGCGATTCAGCGCGAGCTGAAAAAGTGGTTGGGCGTTGGAGCCGATACGCTCGGTACCCTCGGTGAGGAAAGTACGTTTCAGGTCGTCGAGGACGAGAATGACGAAAACACCAATCTGGACGAGGCCGCCGAAGACGCCTCGATCATCCGCTTCGTCAACCAGATTCTCCGGGATGCCATCGAACTGCGGGCTTCCGATATTCATCTCGAACCGTTCGAGAACGAACTGCGAATTCGGTACCGCATTGACGGTGTGCTCCAGGAAGTTCCCGTTCCAGCGCAGATCAAACGCTTTCAGCCGGCCATCGTCTCGCGGGTTAAAATCCTGAGTCATCTCAATATCGCGGAAAAGCGATTACCCCAGGACGGACGAATCAAAATCCGATTGGACGACTCGGAGGTGGATATCCGTGTTTCGGTGATTCCGATGCTGCACGGAGAGGCCGTGGTCCTTCGCTTGTTGCGCCAGAACGCCACCCTGCGGGGCATGGGGCAATTGGGGATGGATGCCCGGGATTTGGCTTCTTTCCAGCGCGTTTTGGCTCTGCCCCATGGCATCATTCTGGTGACGGGGCCCACAGGAAGCGGCAAAACCTCGACGCTCTACACCGCCCTCAACGCAATCAATGATGCGGTTCGCAAGATCATCACCATCGAGGACCCCATCGAATATCAGTTGCGGGGAATCAACCAGATTCAGGTCTCCGAAAAGTCCGGGCTGACTTTTGCGCGCGGCCTGCGCGCGATCTTGCGGCATGATCCCGATGTTCTTTTGATTGGTGAAATTCGGGACCGTGAAACTGCGCAGATTGCGGTTCAAGCATCGCTAACCGGGCATTTGGTTCTCTCCACCCTGCACACGAATGATGCCCCCGGGGCATTGACTCGGCTCGTGGACATGGGAGTGGAACCGTATCTGGTGGCCTCCTCGCTCGAAGCGGTGCTGGCCCAACGCCTGGTGCGTGTTCTTTGCAGTGAGTGCCGCGCTGTGGACACCAGTTCGACCGCCCAGGCGCTGAAGGTGCAATTGGGCTTTTCCGCAGAAACGGTCTTGTACCGTGCGGTCGGTTGTCGGGAATGTCGGAATACCGGTTATCACGGTCGGCGGGGCATCTTCGAGTGGATGAACAGCACGCAGGCCATCCGCCGACTGATGCTGAAAAACGCTTCGAGCGGCGAAATACGTGAGGCAGCGCGCCGCGGCGGCGTTCGGATGCTGGCCGAGGACGGCTGGCGGCTGGTTCGGGAAGGAATCACCACTCCGGAGGAAGTCCTCCGTGTGACCAAGGACCAGGCCGCGGAAGACGCCGCAGACGCAGCCGCAGAAATCGTGGTGGCCTCCACTGTGACAGCCTCCTGACGCCATGGGTTCCTTTCAATATCGAGCCCTGGAAGCGGGTGGAAAGGTCACGGAGGGGACCATCGAAGCGCCGAGCCGGGTGGAAGCGATGCGCCTGATGGAGATCAAGGGGCTCAAGCCGATCCGGGTCGCCGAAACGGGGGCCAGCGCAGCTGCGAAAAAGCCCCGCCCCAAATCGACGCCTGCCAATGGTTCACCCTCAACCCCGGTGGCCAAGTCGGCTCCGCTCCTCCCCACAGGAGGGAGTGGCAAGGTCTCTGCCCGGGCACTGGAGAATTTTACCCGGCTGCTCTCGAGCCTTCTCTCGGCTGGGGTGCCCCTGAGCCGTGCCCTGGTTATTTTGACTCGGGAAGCAGCGACACCGGCGGCGGCGGTGCAATGGAAAAAGGTCCACGATTTTGTTGTCGATGGATTGACCCTCGCCGATGCCATGGCGAGATCACCGCAGGTGTTCCCGAGGGTTTATGTGGCGATGGTGGAGGCGGGTGAGACCGGAGGATTCCTCGATGTCGTTCTCGGTCAGATCGCTGATTTTCAGGCCCGGGAAAAGGAGATGAAGGGGAAGGTGACCGCTGCGTTGTTGTACCCGATCATCCTGCTGTTTCTCGCGTTGGGAGTGCTCGTTTTCCTGCTGGTCTTTTTCATTCCCCGTTTCCAAACCATTTTCTCAGGATTTGGAGCCCAATTGCCACCGTTGACCCGGTTGATTGTGGGAACCAGCGAGGTGATGCGTCACTATGGAATTCTTTTGGTCATCGGTCTGGTGATTGGCGGCTTTTCACTTCGAACATGGTTCCTCTCGGCAGCGGGACGTCGTGCCTGGGAAGGGGCGATTCTCAAGGCGCCAGTCCTCGGGCCATTGGTCGCGCAATTCGCGATGGCGCGGTTTTGCCGGATGCTGGGAACGCTCCTGGGAGCGGGGGTTCCGTTGGTCAACGGATTGAACGTGGCGCGACGATCCATTGGTAACCAGATACTGGTCGACGCGGTCTCGCATTCCATAGACCGCGTGAAAGAAGGAAAACAACTTGGACCCAGCCTTGCCGACTCCCGGGCACTCTTTTCGGGCTCGACCCTCGAGATGATCTCGGTAGCCGAGGAGAGCGGACGTTTGGATGGAGAATTGGTGCGAATTGCCAATGTCACCGAAGGCGATTTGGACCGGCAGTTGAAGACAGCCGTCGCTCTGGCCGAACCGCTCATGCTCTTCTTCATTGCCGCCTTTATCGGCACGATCTTCATTGGCATGGTGATCCCCATCTTTTCGCTTCAAGACCATATCAAATAACGCTTTTGCCCCTATGAACCTGAATCTCTTGAATCGCCGTTCCCGACTCCACTCCCAACGCAATGCCTTCACCCTGATTGAGCTGCTCCTGGTGCTGGTCATTCTGGGTATTCTGGCAGCGATTGTGGTGCCGAAGTTTGCCGGACGGACCGAGCAGGCACGTCTGACAGCGGCCCAGTCTCAGATTTCCACCTTTGGGACCGCCCTGGATTCCTTCGAAGTCGATACGGGCCGCTATCCCACGGGCAAGGGCGGATTGAATGACCTGGTTCAACAACCGGCGAACGTGATTTCCTGGAAGGGGCCGTACTTGAAGAGTGAGGTTCCCAAGGACCCCTGGGGAAACGACTACATCTATGAATGCCCGGGTAAACACAATCCGACGTCGTATGATTTGATGTCCATGGGACCCGATGGACGGGTTGGGGGAGACGACGATGTCGCCAACTGGCAAACTTCGAAGCGCTAGGCCGACAGGGACGACGGCCTTCACGCTGATCGAACTGATCCTCGTGATGGCGATGCTGGTCATCCTGATGGCAGTCATGGCGCCCTCGCTCGGCAACTTCTTCCGGGGACGCTCGGTCGATGGCGAGGTCAGGCGACTGTCATCGCTCATTCGTTACGGACGGGAGCGGGCAATTTCTGAAGGCACTCCGATGATACTCTGGATCGATCCACAACAACGAGCCTACGGTTTGACCGAGGATTCCACCTACGCTGCGCAGGACGGGCGGGCGGTGGCCTATCCCTTGTCACGGGACGTGGTTGTGGAGGTCGATGCCGCCCGGGTAAACTCTGCTCCGATGCCGACTTCCCTACCAATGGTATCCGGCTTTGGCCCGGGTCGCGCCGCCTACGCCATTCGTTTTCAGCCGGACGGGTTTATTGCCGATAGCAGTCCCGTGCAAATTCGGATTCGGGAGCAAAATCCGCCTTCCGGTTCGCGCAATTCCCGCGCTGGAACCCTCTGGCTGGCACCTTCGGCCAGTCGCCTGACCTATGACCTCCACACCAACATCACCGGCGCCGTCCGCTTCTAAGGGAGCGGCCGGATTTACCCTGGTGGAGGCGCTTGCCGCCTTGCTGGTGCTGGCCATTGTCATCCCGGTCGCGGTGCGCGGGTTGCAGATTGCCAGCATGGCCGGAGAAGCGGCGCAGAGAAAATCCGTCGCCCTTCGAGTGGCGGACCGCGTGCTCAACGAACTGGTAGTCACCGGGAATTGGCAACGCAGCGCCAATGGAAATGCTGTGGAGGGGGACGAGACGTTTCAGTGGCAGTTGAAGTCCCAGACGTGGGAGAAGGACACTCTGAAAATGCTTTCGCTCCGGGTGTATTACAAGACCCGGGGGAATCCCTGTGATGTCCGCCTCTGCACCGTGGTGGATACCAGTCTATGAACTTCCAGAGGTTCATGCCAAAGGCAAAGTCGGCATCGATTCAGAGATCGTTTGTTCGTGCCTTCACTTTGATCGAGCTGCTGCTCGCCATGGTCTTGGTGGGGTTGGTCCTGGCTGCGGTTTCCAGTGTCTTCTTCGGTGCCTTTGGACTGCGGCAGCGGACGCAAGCATTGGTGGATGAAGGACTGCCGATTCAGCATGCCTTGGACGTCATTCGACGCGACCTGGCCGGGTTGGTTCAACCCGGAGGCATTATGACCAGTAATTTAATCACCGATGCCTCGTCTTTGACTGCTGTTTCAGGGCAGCGCGTGAGCCCGCCCCTCTACACTGGAACCGGGACCATCAATGATTTCGCACCGTGGGCGGATATCCAATGCGTCACCTACTATTTGCGTCCGCCCACCAATCGTGTGGCCAATGGGGGATTCGACCTGTTTCGGATGCTCAATCGAAATTTGCTGCCGGTGAATACGGATATGCCCGAAGAACAGTGGCTCATGACCGGAGTTGAGCGGATGGAGTTTTCTTATTATGATGGCACACAGTGGAAGCTGACCTGGAACTCCACCAATGATGCGACCGTACTGCCAAAGGCCGTGAAGGTGGATATTCAGCTCGCCCCTCCGGTGGAAGTGGCGGCTTCGGGAGTGCGGAGGAACACGAGTCGTCAAGCTCATCCCAAGATCGAATTGATCTCCCCGGTCATTCTCACCGCAGTGACCAATCAAAATTCAACGGCGGGAGGTCAACCGTGAAACGCCAGGTGCCCGGTATTCGGCGGACGGATCAGCGTGGTGCGGCTTTGATCATCACGTTGTGGATTGCCCTGGGTTTGGTGGCATTGGGCCTCTATTTCGGGCAGTCGATGTCGTTGGAATTGCGCGCCTCGGAGAATCGCGTTGCCAGCCTGGCTGCGGACCACGCCCTGGTGGGTGCCGCGCGGTATGTGGGATGCCTGCTCGGCACCAATGTCACCACTTGGGGCACGCTGCCAGACCGATTGGGTTACCGGGAAGAGGCCGTCACCGTGGGTGATGCGCATTTCTGGCTGATCGGGCGCGATTCGCAGACCGCCAGTCCTACGGAACCGTATTTCGGACTGGTGGACGAAAGTTCGAAACTGAACCTGAATACCGCAACGATCGACATGTTGGAGGCGCTACCGCTGATGACTCCGGAAATCGCCGCCGCGATTATCGACTGGCGCGACACCAACAGCGATATCACCACCGGCGGAGCTGAAGACGACACCTACCTTCGATTCAATCCACCGTATCATTGCAAGAACTCCGATTTTGAGACCGTGGACGAACTTCGGTTGGTGTCAGGAATGACGCTGGCCCTCCTGTATGGCGAGGATTCCAATCTCAATGGAGTCATGGACCCCAATGAGAACGATGGAACGAATCTGGCACCGACTGACAATCGGGATGGGAAACTGGATGCGGGCTTTTGGGAATACCTCACCGTCTATTCCCGACAACCGAACACCAATGCCGATGGAACGGTCCGTGTGATTCTGACCGCGCTGAACTCCCGCCAGGGACTCCAAAGCCTGCTTAATGACAAGCTGGGGCAGTCTCGGGCCGACGAAATCGTTCGCCGATTGGGACCTCCCAATCGGCCCATCGGCAGTCCCCTCGAGTTGTTTGTCACGGGCGCAATGACAGCCTCTGAATTCTCTTTGATTGAAGACTCTCTGACCACGACCAACGGAGCTTTTGCCAAGGGACTCGTGAACATCAATACGGCGAGCCAGGCGGTGCTCACCTGCATTCCTGGAATTGGAGTGGATAAGGCGGCGTCGGTGGTTGCGTACCGGCAGGCGAATGCCGGAAATCTGACGACCGTTTCTTGGATTGCCTCGGTACTCGACCAGGCCTCCGCCATTCAGGCTGGTCCCTACATCACTGGAAGAACGTTTCAATTTTCCGCGGACATCGCGGCTGTGGGAAAGCAGGGGCGGGGATTCCGGAGACAACGGTTTGTCTTCGATACTTCGTCTGGAGTGCCCTCCATTGTTTTCCGCCAGGACCTGTCGCACCTCGGATGGCCGCTGGGGCGACGTACACGACAAAACCTTCCGACATTGGCTTCCATTCCATGAACAAGTGGTTTCAACAACGCGGTGCGGATGCGCTGGTGGTGCTGTCGTTTGACAGCGGTCGGCTGCACGCCACCGTGGCTCGAAAAATGGGTGAGGGCCTTCCCGGTGGTTCATCGGTGGCGTTGACTTTCAGCGGGTCGCTGGAGAATGGCGACCCAGAGACCCTGGCCCAGGAACTACGGCAGCAGTTGGAAGCTGCAGGAATCCGGGAGCGGGCCTGCGTCGTGAGTCTTCCGCCCGAATGGATTTTCACCCGGCTGACCGCTCTGCCCGATCTCTCCGACGAAGATCGCCAAAGTTTTCTCGAGTTGGATGCGGAGCGTGGCTTTCCCTTCGCTCCGGAGGAACTGGTGCTGACCCGTTGTTTTTTTGGTTCAGGCATCCGGGCTCAGGCCCTTCAACTCGCAGTGCTTCGGTCCAAAGTAGAACGGTTGGACAGTTGGCTGCGGCGTGCTCGGCTCAATCCGCTCTCATTTTCAGTCAGTGGACTGGCCTGGGCTCGCGCGGCGGCAAACCGTTCACCCGGGAGTATCCGTCTCTGGATTCAACCCGAAAGTGCGGTATTGATCGTGGATTCGGTCTCGGGATTGGCCGCCGTTCGATACCTGGGTTCGGAAGCCCGGGCTTCCGGCGATACGCCGCGTTGGCAACCGGAGAAGTTGGCCCGCGAAATCCGGGTTACCCTGGGGCAACTGGCACCTGAACTTCGATCTGAAGTTCATTCCTTTGCCGTCATCGGGAATGAACTTGAGGCCCGAACCCTCGCGGAGGAATTGGCCCCCTTGCTGAATGCATTCGGTTTAAAGCCGGAGGCCACGGGTCGGACGCCGGGTTGCCGTCCGGTAACCCCAGCTGCGATGGCCCGTTCGGTTGCCTCCCAACTTTGGTCGGGCGCGGACCATTCGATTGAGTTTCTGCCGCCTCGGATTTCCACCTGGCAGAAGGTCACCAGTCGCTATTCCGCTCGCAAGCTCGCCTATATCGGTGGGGCGGTGGGCGGAGTGGCAGCCGTCGCCTTCATCGCGATTGGTATCCAAGAGTTCCAATTGCACCGTCTGAAATCCCAATGGTCCGCAATGTCCACGCGGGTGCATGATTTGGAGCAAACCGAGCAGAACATCCGTAAATACAGGCCCTGGTATGATAACTCTGTCCGCACTCTCCGCGTCCTTCGTCGGCTCACCGAGGCTTTCCCGGAGGATGGAAGCGTGACAGCCAAGACACTGGAAATTCATGATCCGGGAGTGGTGAGTTGTTCCGGGACCGCCCGCGACCAGACGGCTCTGCTAAAGCTTCTGGACTCGTTGCGCTCCAGCAAAGACGTGACCGAGGTCCAGGTGGACCAACTTCGCGGAAAATCGCCGCTTCAATTCTCCTTCAACCTCCATTGGGAAGGAGCCTCCCAGCCATGAACATCAATCCCCAGGAACGCCAGAAACTCCTCATGGTCTTGGCGGCCGTCGGAGCGGCGCTGCTCCTCAGTGACTGGCTGATCGTCACCCCCATGGTAAGTGGCTGGAAGGAGCGGAGTGAGCAGATTGTCACCCTCCGCAAGTCGGTCGTGCACGGACAGCAACTGCTCGACCGGGAGCGGGTTCTGAAGGCCCGATGGGAATCCATGCGGACCAACGCGTTGCCCGGTGCCATGTCGGCGGCCGAGGGACGGGTCTTGAAGGCGTTTGATGATTGGTCCCAAACCAGCCGGGTCAGTGTCAACTCGGTAAAACCGCAATGGAAACATGCCGATGACGACTACATGACCCTGGATTGCCGGGTGGATGCCTCCGGGAATCTCGCGGCCATCACCCGATTTATCTATGAAGTCGAACGCGACCCTCTGGCGCTCAAGGTCGACGGAATCGAATTGAGTGCGCGCGAGGGCGACGGCGGTCAACTCTCCCTTGCTCTTCAGGTCAGCGGGCTGTTTCTCAACGTCACATCACCATGAACCTGCGCATGGAAACTTTTCAAATGAGACGACGGTTGGCGGTCACGGCTTCTGTTTGTTCCCTGTTGACGGGCTTTCTGGGCTGTAGTGTGTTGCTTGGAGAGCCATCTCCCACGACCAATTCCCCTACCGGAGGGGTGACCAACGCCGTCAAGGGCGATGGAGTGAATGGATCAACGAATGTCTTCAACAAGGCCGCACCCAATCAGCCAACGGCTGTCGTGGACGAATTGAGTTACGAAGCCTTCAAGCTTATTAATGACCGAAATATTTTCAGTTCCACGCGGACCCGTTCCTCGGCCCGCGAGGAAAATCGAAACCAGCCCAAAAAAGTCCGGGTCGACAAGTTCGCCCTGGTGGGGACGATGAGTTACTTCAAGGGAACGTTCGCCTTTTTTGACGGGTCTGATTCCGGCTATCGGAAATCGGTAAAAATCGGGGATAAGGTGGCGGGGTTCGAAATCCAGGGGATCAGTCAGGACAGTGCGAAACTTGTGGCAGGCACCAATACCGTGGTGCTCAAGGTGGGAACGGGAATGCAGCGTGAAGAAGAGGCAGACTGGCAGGCCTCGTCATCGCCGGGCGGATTTGAAACCGTGTCCACCAAGTCCGAAAAAACCGAAAAGAGTGAGGGCGGTTCCTCCGAGGCATCGGGAGGTGGGGAAAGTGAAATTTTAAAACGTCTGTTGGAGAAGCGGGAAAAGGAGCTGAAAAATGAAAAATAAATCAATGTACCTGGGTTTGCTGGGTGTCGGCCTGGCGTTGGGAAATCCCATGCGATCATTCGCTCAGGAGACTTCGACCTCCGGTGCTCCGGTTGCTCCTGCGAATGGCACGGAATCGGGCAAATCGGACACCTCCGGTTCCACCAATAGCCCAACCGGAGACCTTCGACTCAATTTCCGGGGTGTGCCTCTGGAAATGGTGCTCAACTACCTCAGCGAAGCCGCCGGCTACATCATTGTTCTGGAGACAGAGGTGAAGGGAAAGGTCGATGTCTGGAGCAACCAGCCGGTGTCACAAGAGGAGGCACTGACACTGCTGAATTCCGTGTTGAACAAGAATGGCTACGCCGCCCTGCGCAATGGACGGACGCTGACCATCGTCAGCAAGGAATCGGCGCGCCGCCGCGAAATCCCGGTCAAGACCGGCAATGATCCGGTCAATATCCCGAAATCGGACGAGATGGTAACCCAAATCATCCCCATCCGGTACATCAACGCCGCGCAATTGACCGAGAATCTGAAGCCGTTGATTCCCACCGAAGCCAACCTGACCGCCAATGAGGCCGGCAATGCGCTGATCCTGACCGATACCCAGGCCAGCGTGAGGCACATGGCAGAAATCATCCGCGCCTTGGACAATTCAGCCACGGGGGCGAATTCGATCCGGGTCTTTGCCCTGAAGTATGCCGATTCCAAGGAGATCGCCTCGGTGCTCAAGGACCTGTTTCCATCCACCGACACCAGTCGAAATAACAACAATGGAGGCCGAGGAGGTGGCGGTGGTGGGTTTCCTGGTTTTCCGGGTGGCTTCGGCGGAGGAGGTGGGGGTGGCGGGGGCGGAGCCACGCCGACGGCGACCCGGACCAGCGCCGCCAAGGTCATCGCGGTCGCCGACGAACACAGTAACTCCGTGGTCGTTAATGCACCCGAGGATGTCATGCCCTCGATTGAAGAGATCATCCGCAACGTGGATACCAATGTGCAGGATGTCACCGAACTGAGAGTCTTTCGCTTGCGGTATGCCGATCCGTCCGAGATGGCCAGCGTGCTGGCCAGTTTGTTTCCGGATGATACCAAGACGACGGATAATTCGCGGGGGCAGGTTCGATTCGGTGGCGGTCCCTTCGGCGGATTCAATCAAGGGGCGGCGGCTGGTGCCGATACCAGTTCGACGGCAAAGAAGAAAACACGGGTGCTGGCGGTTGCGGACGCCCGGACCAGTTCGGTCATTGTCAGCGCGGCACATGGCCTGATGGCACAAATCGAGCAGATGATTCAGCAGTTGGATAACAATCCGGCACGCAAGCAGAAGGTATTCGTTTACGATCTTCAGAATGCCGACCCGGTTCAGGTACAGGACGTGTTGCGGAACCTTTTCGAGAACACCCAGAATCAAAACCGTAATCGGACCACCACCACCCAGACCAGCGCTCTGTCCACACGGTCAGCGAATTCCCAAAACTCGAGCTCGAGCACGAGCCGGAATGGGTCTTCAGGACTAGGCAGTGGCACCGGGGGCGGCACTGGCGGAGGTGGCGGTGGATTTGGACGCAGTAACTAAGCGATCGGTCCTCAATTATTCCGTTCAATGGAATCCTTTCTTATGAAGCACTACGGCACCTTTCGCATCATCGTTCTTCTCCTGGCCGGTTGGCTGGGGCTTGGGACCGCCCTCGCGCAGGCCCCCAACAACGGGGGAGGAAATCGCACCACCGGCGGTTCCGGAACCTCCAGTGCCACCGCCCGGGACTACCCAAACAATACCCAGGTGGGTGACGCGGTGATCTCCATCGATCCTGAAACCCGAAAAATCATCGTCGTCACCGACGAAGACACCAACACGAAGATCGGGGAAGTAATCACCAAGCTCGATCATCCCCGTCCTCAGGTGCTGATCAAGGTCGTGTTCCTCGAGATCACCCACAATAACAGTTCGGACATCGGAGTGGAGGGGGGAGTGGCGCGCGGTTTCGGGGGAGGAAACACCAGTTCCATCGCCAATGTTTTCGGCCTGGGTGGCCTGGGTAGCGGAGCCACCAGCGCCGTGGTGAATGCCCTGGGACAGAATGTCCAAAAGTTCAGTCCCGTTCCGCCGGGCGCAGGCGTCTATCAGATTCTCGGAGCCGATTATCAGGTAGCCGTTCGGGCGATTGCCCAGGCGGGCAAGGCCGAGGTGCTTTCCCGTCCCTCGATTTTGGCGCGCAACAATCAGCCCGCCACCATCAGCCTGGGTCAACAAGTTCCCTTGGTGAGCAATACCCGGTTTGATGCGGTCAACGGTCAGATCAATACCGTCACCTATCAGAATGTGGGCATCATCCTGCAGGTCACACCGTTCATCACCAGCGATGGCATGGTCGAAATGATCGTTCATCCTGAGACTTCCTCCCTGGCAGACCAATCGCAATGGGTGCCCATCTCCTCGGGGGCATCAGCACCCGTAATCAATTCCCGGTACGCCGATACCGTCGCCGTGGTTCCCGATGGCCAGACCGTGATCATCGGCGGATTGATGCAAACCCAGGTCAATGAATCGGAAAGCAAGATTCCGGTGCTGGGGGATATCCCGTGGCTTGGCGCCGCCTTCAAGAGGACCATCAAGTCCAAGGTAAAAACAGAACTGATGATTTTCCTGACTCCGCAAATCGTGGCCGCTCCCCAGGAATTGGCGGCGTTGACACCGGCCGAGCGCGAAAATGCCTTGCTGAAACCCAAGATCACGGCCAAGGAAGACCTCGATAAATTCCTGGATTCGCTGCCGGTCCGGGTGGCCGACCCGAAGGTCAACACCCCCAAGAAGAAGAAATAGGATGAGGTTCGAGATATTTGGACGATGGGCGTTGGTTCTGGCTCTCCTCGTTGCCGGGGTCGATACCGCGTGTCATGCGGAGGTTCCCACCCCGGAGTCCGGAGATTTTGTGGAGCGTGACTTTCGGTTCCAGTCCGGTGAGATACTCCCTGAACTCAAGGTCCACTACCGGACCTTCGGGAAGCCCGGTCGGAATGCTCAAGGGACGGTCACCAATGCCGTCTTGATCCTGCATGGGACCACCGGGAGTGGAGCCCAGTTCCTGCGTCCTGAGTTCTCCGGTGAATTGTTTGGTGCCGGTCAATTGCTGGATGCGTCCCGTTACTTTCTGGTTCTTCCCGACGGCATAGGCCACGGAGAGTCGTCGAGGCCCAGCCAGGGGCTGCACGCCAAATTTCCGCACTACGGCTACCGCGACATGGTGGAGGCACACCATCGATTGCTAACCGAGGGATTGGGAGTGAATCACCTGCGGATGGTGATTGGAACCTCGATGGGGGGCATGCACACGTGGTTCTGGGGGGAAATCCACCCAGAGTTCATGGATGCCCTGTTGCCACTGGCCAGTCTCCCGACGCAGATATCGGGACGCAACCGGGTGTGGCGACGGATGATCATCGATGCCATCGAGAACGATCCCGGCTGGCATGCGGGCGACTACACGGTGCAGCCGCAGGGACTCAAGGTGGCGTCCGAGGTTTTGTACTTCATGGGAAGCAATCCGCTTCAACGATGGAAGCAGGCCCCGACCTTAAAGGAGGCGGATGCTCAACTGGACAAATCGGTGGCCGATGCCTACCAAAAAATGGACGCCAATGACGTGCTGTATGCACTGAGGGCCTCCGAAGACTATGACCCCGGTCCGAAACTCGAAACCATTCGCGCACCCCTTCTGGCCATCAACTTTGCCGACGACCTAATCAATCCGCCGGAACTCGGAATTCTTGAGCGGGAGATCGGGCGGGTGGCCCGGGGCAGGGCGATCGTGTATCCCATGACCGATCAAACCCGTGGCCACGGGACCCATACCCTGGCGGCGATCTGGAAACACGATTTGGAGGAGTTCCTGCGCACGACGCAACTTTGACGACTGGCTTGAGAATAGGACTCAAGCTGTCGAATCCATCGGGAAGGGTTGTGCTTCCCCGGGAGCCCGGGCGTCTCGCCCGGTGATAGTCGGGCTTTTCACGGCAGCAACGGACAGGAAATCAACGCTTCGTGCGTGGCCTGCTGATTTTCGTGTCTTCGCGCCTTCGTGAGAAAGAAAGAAGAATGGACTCTCGCGAAGGCGCGAAGACACGAAGAAGCAAGGGGCAGCCGAAACCTTCTGATCGCCGGCGCGGGTGCGGTTGAACCTTCCGTAACCAAAACATCTCACTCAAACCGCCCAAAATTCTTAGTGGAGGTGGGTTGTCGCGAACAACCTTTTTACAATTGACTTTTTCAATAATCGCTTCATGTATTGGAGATGGCCTATAGAGGATTATCGTTCTGGATAGTCATCACCCTCTTCTTTTGCCAACGCCTTGCAGCCCAGCAAGGTGTTCCTGCTGCGGGGACAGTATCCACTGTGGATTTGGATGGCGACGGGCAACCTGATTTTACGGAAGACGTCACCCTTTTACCTATTCACCTGACGGATACATATGTCTTTTACGGTCTCACTGAGACAGACCACTCAATCCTTCTCAGGAATCGCTCAGATCTGGGAAATTTCGGAAAAGGACAGTCCATATTGCCGTCATCGAAAAGTCGGATGGGCACATTTAACCTACAATATTATCTGGCGAGGAATCTGCCGGGTGGTTGGCAATATTTGACAATTAATTCCCCGATCAGTTGGGACTCATTTACAAATGTATACTTCGGGGTTCGACTTACAAGAGAGGACGGCTTTCATGCGGGATGGCTCTTGCTGACCCGGCCAGATCGGGCCACCTACACTCCATTTTCAATCACGGACTATGGATACAACCCTGTGCCGGGAGAAGCAATCCGGGCTGGCTACCCTCCGGACCCTCCCCGGATCACAACAGAGATTGTGACGAATGGCCTCCGACTTTCATGGTCGCCTGCCTTGACCAAGTGGAACCTGCAATCGGCTGATAGTTTGCGCGTGCCTGTGCAATGGAGCGACCTGGGTAGCGGGTCCACCAACGCGATTATCCCGATGGAAGGCAAAACACGGTATTTTCGGCTGATGAAACCCTAGGGGGTAAGCCGGATTCTTCATTTCAATCGACGGTCAAGCTTCAAAGGGTTGTGGAAAGAATTCATATGTCCGCCTGCCTGAACCTGCCCAGACCTTCCAACCGGACAAATCAAATGGAGCCTATTGATACAGAGCAACATCGGTAGGGCGAAGCTCCTGCTGAGCCGCGGCGGTCCGAAGCACCGTCGTTCCCACCGCGATTTCGTAGCCACCGAACGTGAGTCGGCGCAAACTTTACTCGGCTGGAACCCGTCGCAGGATCGATGGGCGGGTTTGTGGGCTGTCTGTGGGCTAAGTTCCTCCAACTGTCCATCCAATGACGTCACCCCTGAGTCGAACCTGGTGCAAAAGTGCGTCGTGCCCAGGGCATCGTTGCTGAAAAATTCCACCAAGCCGCCCGCAACCGTCCGCTGGTTGCTGAGGCCCGCCAAGAGGCACTCCCCGGGGGCCGTAGCGCAGACATTCCTGTCTGCCGTTTCGCCGACATTCGTGTCGGCAGGGCTGGCCCCCGTCTCGAGGCTGTCCGATTGGCTGCTGAGGCCCGCCAAGAGGCAGTCCCCGCGGCCGTAGCGCAGACATTCTTGTCTACCGTTTCGCGGACCTCCAGGTCTGCCGGACCCGTCCCCGTCTCGAGGCTTTGGGACTTTCCGACGGCCCGGCAGGTTAGAAAACCTGCGAAACGGCAGGTTTGGAAACCTGCGCTACGTCGCGCAGTCGCCGATTTGCCCACCTGGTTCACGATTGACATCTGAGGCAGCCTGTATCGCCACGGATCACCAGAAGATTCTTTGGGCGCATCCAATGGCATTGAACTACTTGAGGAAAGGACAACCGTGAATCGGGAAGTGAATCCAACGCATCGTGCGCAATACTCGTCTTTTCGCGCCTTCGCGGCTTCGCAAGAAATATGTGAAATGAGACTCACGCGAAGGCATGCGTGCAGCGGCGTCCGCCAGCCTGGCACGTCACGTCATACTCGTAACCCACGCTTAAGGTTGTAAAAACGAGCCCATTGGCCATACGATATCATCACTGTCGCCAAATAATCTGTCAGGCCCCGAGGAATGCAGTACTCTACTGACTCCATCAACATGGTTTGTAGAGATATAGAGAATCGGGGAACCCCAATAGTCAGTTTGGAGGCTTTCAAAGTACTTGATCTCGCTGGAATTCAGCACACTGGAAATCTCTGACGTCCATGTATCTTGAGTGGGCCACCTGTGCTTGGATTCCACATAGAACAAGAAGAATGATTCAAGTTTTGAAAGCTTGTTTGTTGTGGCCCCGACCAATCCAACGTTGGTGCCACGATATATTCCAGAATCATACAGTGTATATCCAATCGCTATCCATACCGCAACGATCAGTACCAAAGCGCAGAAATGCTTAGTCTTCATTTGTTCCAACCTCGGCTCGTCACAAAGCGTCTCGCAGAAGCCGCCTGAGATTTCGTAAGCGACACCGCATTTTGTTCTCGCGACTCACCCGGGGGCCGTAGCGCAGACATTCCTGTCTGCCGTTTCGCCGACATTCGTGTCGGCAGGGCTGGCCCCCGTCTCGAGGCTGTCCGATTGGCCGACGGCCCGGCAGGTTAGAAAACCTGCGAAACGGCAGGTTTGGAAACCTGCGCTACGTCGCGCAGCCCCCGGTTTGCCCACCTGGTTCACGGTTGACATCTGAGGCAGCCCGTACCGCCACCGATCGCCAGAAGATTTTTTTGGTGCACCCAATTGCATTGAACAACTTAAGGACCGGTTAACCGTGAATCGGGGAAGTGAATCGAACGCTTCGTGCGTAATCCTCATCTTTTCGCGCCTTCGCGGTTTCGCGAGAAATATATGAAATAAGACTCGCGCGAAGATGCGAAGCCGCGAAGAAGCAAGGGGACCCGGCTGGCGCTCCTCATACCAGAGCGCCGCAGCTTCCAACTCTTGAGAAACCTCAGGATGTCGGATGACGCGCATTGAGCTTGGTCCGGATGTCCCGAATCACCTCTTCCTCCGGCCGGGTATCGAGTCGGCCCCCTGCCATTTCACGCGAACGCCGGTCAATGACTTCGTTCCATTGCGCCTCGGCATCGGCATCCACGTTGTCTTCGAGGCTGGCGATGAGTTGATGGGCCAGGAACGCCCGATCGGACATGGGAAGGGCCAGCACTTCGGGGATTTTTTCAGCAGCAACGCTCATCAGCGATTAATCTACGGCAGCGGCGGGCAAACTTCAACGCTGGTTGGCAAGGTCTCGGCAACGATCGGTTCATTGGCGGCGTCGCCCTACCGATGTTGCTCTAAATCAGGAGGTTCCATTGCAATCTTAGTTTAGGAGAGTTTGCTATTGACTGTGAGGCAGGAATCTTTTTTCCACAGCACGATGGACGGCTCGTGAGTGTTCGGCATTGAGCCGGAGAGGGCAGGCAGGGTAGGGTTTCCCGGTTCCCTATGCCTTTTCCTTCGTCGCCATCGTTTTCCCTCCGGGGCCGCGTTGCCCTTGTGACCGGCAGTTCCACCGGGCTTGGCAAATCCATTGCCTTTTGCCTGGGGCAGGCGGGTGCCCGTGTGGCCTTTAACTACCAAAACAATCGGGAACGGGCCGAGCGGACCCTGGCGGAGTATCGCGAGGCGGGCGGGGAAGGGGCGTTGTTCCGAGGGGATGTCACCAGCGAGTCCGAGGTTTCACGATTGGTTGCCGAAATTGAAGCGAGTCTCGGGCCGGTGGATATTCTCGTTCCCAATGCCACCTGCGATCAGCCCCACAAGGCGGTGGAGGACTACGACTGGGCATTCTATCAGTCGATGATCGATTTTTTCATCAAGAGCCCGTTCCTGCTGACGCGCGCCTGTCTGCCGCACATGAAGCGGCAGCGCTGGGGGCGGATCATCAACATCGGGTCGGAGGTGGTCGGGCGCGGGGTTCCCAATTTCACCGCCTATGTGGCGGCCAAAGGGGGCCAAAACGGATTTCATCGAAGTCTGGCCACCGAGCTCGCCCCGTTTGGAATCAACGTGAACATGATTTCGCCCGGGTGGATTCCGGTCGAACGCCACGCCACGGACCCTCAAGCGGAAAAGGACGCCTACCGCGCCTTGATCCCGGCGGGCCGATGGGGGGTGCCGGACGACGTTGGGGCCACTGCCGTCTTTCTGGCGAGCGACGCCTCCGCCTTCGTCGTCGGACAAAACGTCGCCGTCAATGGCGGTATGACGCTGCAATAATCGAACCTGGACCCATTTTCCCGAGCCATGAATGCCCATTATTCCCTCCGCTCCGTTGTTGTCGCCCTGTTGCTCGTCGTTCCCATGTCTGGCTGCAAGCCTTCTGGCGGGACTGCCTCAACCGATTCCAGGGCGGGAACGACTCCCACCAAGACGGCCCGAAAGAAGATCGCGTACGTCACCAACGGAGTGGACCCGTTCTGGAACACCGCGACCGCTGGAGTCCGGGCCGCCGAGAAGGAGTTGGGCATCGATTGCGAAGTGCTGATGCCCCCCAAGGGGATCATCGACCAAAAGCGGATGGTGGAAGGGCTCCTCGCACGGGGCATTGACGGTATCGCCATCAGTCCGATTGACGCCAAAAACCAGGTCGACCTGATCAATCAGATTGCCGAGCGTTGCCCGGTCATCACCCATGACAGCGATGCGCCGGACAGCAAGCGCCTGTGCTTCATTGGTATGAACAACTACAAGGCGGGTCGTGCGGCTGGGCGGTTGGTGAAGGAAGCCATTCCCAAGGGAGGCAAGGTCATGCTGTTTGTCGGGCGACTGGAGCAATTGAACGCCCAACAGCGTCGTCAGGGCGTGATCGATGAAGTGCTCTCCCGGCCCGAGCCAGCCAATGGAAACCCGGTCTATGATCCCCCGGGCAAAAGCCTTTCGGCCAGCAGCTATACGATTGTCGATACCCGGACGGACAATTTTGATTATGCCCGGGCCAAGGCCAATGCCCAGGACGCCCTGGCCAGTGTTCCCGACCTGGCCTGCATGGTCGGACTCTTTGCCTACAACGCTCCGCAATGTATTGAGGCGGCACGGGAAGCGGGAAAGCTGGGGACCGTCCAGATTGTCAGCTTTGACGAAGCCAACGCCGTCCTTCAGGGGATCGTGGACGGAAAGGTTTACGGCACCATCAGCCAGCAGCCGTACCAGTATGGTTACCAATCGGTTCGGATTCTCAAGGGGCTGGCCGCCGGGGATAAATCGGTCCTTCCTCCTGGTGGTTATCTGGAGGTGGCCACAGTCGAAGTGCGGCGGGCCAATGTGGATAAATTCTGGACCGAACTGAAGCAGTTGCAGGCCGCCGGCCAATGAGCCGTTCCGACGGACCAACTGGAGGAGCGCCCCTCCTGGAGGTGCGGAAAATTTCAAAGAATTTTCCGGGGGTTCGAGCCTTGGAGAATGTCAGCCTGCATCTCCGGGCTGGGGAAGTGCTGGCGGTGATTGGTGAAAATGGGGCCGGCAAGAGCACGTTGATGAAGATTCTCGCCGGCGTGCAGAGACCGGATTCCGGCGAGTTCCAACTGAATGGCGAAACGGTCACGATCAACGATGTACGGACCGCCCAAAGTCTGGGCATTGCCCTGATTCATCAGGAGCTCGCGCTGGCCGATAATCTCGACGTCGGATCGAATCTGTTTCTGGGGCAGGAGCCGCGCCGCGGCTGGTTTCTGGACCGGCGACGCCAGGGAAGGCTCGCGACGGAGGCGATGAGCCGTGTGGGGCTGGAGGTGGCTCCGGAAACTCCTTTATCCTCCCTCTCATTGGGTCAGCAGCAATTGGTCGAGATTGCCCGGGCCCTGGCCAGCGGTGCCCGGGTCATCATCATGGATGAACCGACGTCCAGCCTCAGCCAGGGTGAGACGGATCGCCTCTATCTGGCGATTGAGGAGCTCACACGGCAGGGCGTGGGTGTGATTTATATCAGTCACCGTTTGGGGGAGGTCACCCGCCTGGCGGATCGCGTGACGGTCCTTCGCGATGGACGAAATGCCGGAGAGCTGGCTCGCGGGGAGATCACCCATGACCGGATGGTTCGACTGATGGTGGGGCGCGACCTCGTTCGACACCATCGCCCCACGCAGTCCCAGGGTTCGCCCGCACTGGAGGTCGCCGGGCTCAAGACTCCCGCCCACCCTCGGCAGTCCATCGGCCTGACCCTATTTCCCGGTGAGATCGTTGGTCTGGCCGGTCTGGTCGGGTCTGGCAGGACCGAGATTCTCCGGTCGATCTTTGGAATTGATACGCCCCTGGATGGCGAAATCCGGGTGGGTGGAGTGCCTGTGCCGACGGGAAGTCCGGTCCGGGCAATTCGGGCGGGACTGGGCTTGGTGCCCGAAGATAGAAAACACCAGGGGCTTTTTCTGGAAATGGCCATTGGACCCAATTTAACCGTGGCCAGTCTGTCCCGGCGTTCGCGCTGGGGTTTTGTGGACTCGCGGGCTGACGTCCGGTTGGCATCCGATTTGATCCGGGAATTGGATGTCCGTCCTCCCAATCCCCGGCAGACCGCCCAATACCTCTCGGGTGGAAACCAACAAAAGG
>CAITXU010000018.1 GCA_903896505.1 uncultured Verrucomicrobiota bacterium
CATTATTTCGTCCCGGCAAAAGCCGCCGTCCGCCCGCAGGCAGATGCGGATTTTGGGGAACCGATGGCGAAGGGCTTTGACGATGAGTTGGACCTTCTCCAGAGCACCATGACTGGCCTGATGCTCACTGCTTCGCAGCCATGCGAGCACTGGCCAATAGCCCGCGAAAATGTATAGGGGCAAATAGCAATACTTCTGATAGAACCCATTGAAGAAACGCCCTTCCTGCGCCCCGTGGACTGGATCATGAGTGGCATCAATGTCCAAGACCACTTCGGTCGTTCCCTTGGCGAGGGAACGGACAAACTCATCAATGAAGTAGGCTTCGATGGACTCGTGGTTGGCGGTAATCTTCTTATACCGACTGGCGGCGTTGGCTTCTCCTGGAGTCAACTCCAGTCGATTGAGCGTGCTCTTGCCGGCCAGCGCTTTGCCCTTGTCCGCTTTCCGCTGGCGATTTTCGCCCGTCGGATCCGCCTTTCCACAGACCGACGCCAGAAGCGGGTCATGAGCCAGGTGGTCGTGGTCATTGAGGTCCTCGTACCCCAGCGCCAACCCGTAAACGCGCTGACGCAGAAGTTCTTCCAGGCTGTGCTCGATCGAGTCAGTGTTCCGATGGTCCGTGAAGCATGCGGCAAACCGCCGCAGGTGACCTCGGCTTCGGTCTGTTTGACCTAAAAGGACTGATCCGCCATCCGAGCTAACGTCACCGCCATTAAAATCCACCACCACCGGACGCGGTCCGAAATCAGTAAACAGGAGCGGTTGCCCATCGCACTCTGTTGGAGCAGGGGTCTCGGACTTGGGTTCTGTATCATCCTTCATACCAAATATTTAGCACGTCCCGTGCCGGCTTACGCCGCGATATGGTGAAAAATGCGGGCTAGGTGTCTTCTGCAACGTATGACGCCCCGGTTCGAACATGTTCAGGGACGCCAACCCGCACTTGTGACAATAAATAGTGCGTTCAATGATTATTACTTGTTGAATCTGTGTCGAGGTATGATTCAAGGACATTACTTTGATCCATCACTTTCCTGCGCATCCCCGGCCCTCTCTCTCATCAGTGCACGCAGCACTCCGGGAGGTGATTCACGAAGCTCACACGTTCCGCGCAGCAGAAATTGCTCTGTGTCCGGAAAAGGGGTCGTCCTTGTCGCTCTTCGCTAACCAAGTGTCATGAAGTCATTTCGTCTCAGGATCACACGCCTGATTACCGTCATTTTCCTCGGATTTCTGCCGTTTCACGGGACGGCTCAATGGCTGACACAAACCGTTTCGCTTTCCTCTGGTTGGAACGCCGTTTTTCTTAACGTCGAGGCCAGCTACGATACCTTGGACCATCTGGTCGGCGGGGATGCTGCCAATCCCATTCAGGAGATTTGGTTATGGGCACCCAGCTCGGGCACTGGCCAGTTCCTGACCAGTCCTTCCTCCCCCTTCAGCGCGGGGACGCAGTGGGTTCAGTGGCAGCGGACCTCGGTGAATATCTCCGCGAATCCCCTCAATACATTGCACGCCAATCAAGCGTTGCTGGTCCGGACCACCAACGCCTACTCCTGGTCTATCAAGGGAGTCCCTGCCGTTCCCCAATACAACTGGACGAGTTCGGGTGAGAATTTCATAGGATTTCCTGCCAATCTGACCACTTCGCCGACCTTTTCGACCTACCTGTCGATGTCTCCCTCATTCGATTCCGGTGCCTCCATCTTCACCTACACCTCCGGCATCGCTCTCGGCTCGAACAATCCCGTTCAAATTCCCTCTTCTCCTTACTCCCCGACCAGCATTGTCAGGGGGAGGGCTTACTGGGTCTATTCGACCAACTACAACAGCTACTTCGCTCCCTTCGAAGTTTCCTCGGGAGCAACCAGCCTGACCTTTGGTTCCAATGGAGGCCAGGCCTCCGTCACGCTGGTGAATCGAACGGCGAATATCCTGACCGTGTACGTCAATCTGGCGGCCTCTGAAGCACCACCGGCCGGGCAGGTTGCTATCCGGGCCATCGCCCCGGTTCTGGCCCGGGGAGCCATCAACCCTCAGGATCACTCGTACAGTTTCACTGACCTGAACAGTTCCACGAATCTTCCCATCACCCTCGCTCCGGTCGGTTCCCCAGGGTCCACAGTCAATTTGGTCCTGGGTCTGAACCAGGCCATTCTCGCCACCTACAATCCAGGGGACCGGGTCGCTGCGATCTTGAAATTCACGGATTCGGCCGGGCTCTCGGAAATCGATGTCCCGGTGAGTGCCGTTGTGACTCCGACCACCGGCTTGTGGGTGGGCACCGCCTCGATCACCAATGTCAGTCAGTATTTAAACACCTACTACACCGCTAGTTCGACCAACGATATGAACGCGACCCTCCAGTCATTGGGTCTCGTCAACGGTGCCAATGGGGTCAACTACACGATCGACCCGGATTCCAGCCGGATCATGGCAGTGACGTCGTCGAGTGGCGCCTACCTGAGCACTTCCAGCACCGTGACCAACTCCGGGGTTCCACAGGCGTTCAATCTCCGATTGATCCTCCACATGGGGACCAACGGCGCTCTGGCAACACCCGCCGCCACGCTCTTGCAGCACGTGTATGTCGGTTTGGACGCCCAGAACAATCAGATCGTCGCCACGACCACCAATCTTCTGGCCCCTACACGGCTGGCATCCGCACGACGCATCAGCGCCATTCATTTTCCATGGCAGGGTGATGACCAGAATAGCGGATGGATAGCTAGGGAAGCACCGTCATCGAAACCGTCCATCCTCACCTTCTCGGTTCCGTTGGACTACAATGATCAAGCGTCCAACCCGTTCGTTCATAATTACCACCCCGACCACGACAATCTGGACGCGAATTTTGCCCCCTCACCTCTACCCAATGGCTTGGAATCGTTCTCCATCTATCGAACCATTCGTTTGCTTTTTACCGGCGTTGGCACCGGCTTCAACCAATTAAGCGGAGCCGGGGGGCATTTGCAGGGAAATTATCTCGAAACGGTGACCATCACCGACGGATCCAGGAAAACACGAAACTTTGATGTGGCCGGTTCGTTCATTCTCAATCAACTCAATAGCATTGGAGCCCTGAGCTACGCCGCCGATCCCTCTTATGGAGCAGGTGCCCAGAATCTGGGCTACTCTCAAGTCATCAGTTTTCCGCCGGTTCCCGAACTGCCCGCGCAATCAACCCCTTATTCATTGGTTGCCACCTCAAGCTCAGGTCTTCCGGTCTCCTTCACGGTACTCAACGGTCCGGCAACCGTTACCGGAAATTCTCTGTCGATGACCGGGCTCGGTTCGGTGACCATCAATGCGACTCAACCAGGAGGACGTGTGTCGGGCACTGTGTCCGCCTCTGCAGCACTGCCGGTAAGACAGACCTTTAATATTACCACCGGCTCCAATGTCATCACCTTCCCAGCCATCACTTCGTTCGCATACGGCACCGCTCCAGCGCCGCTGGGTGGCACGTCCAGTTCAGGGCTGGCCGTCGTCTATCGAGTCATCGGCGGACCGGGCATTCTTTCGGGGACCAATCTGAGTGCCAGCGCGGTCGGCACGATTCAAATTGAGGCCAGTCAAGCGGGAAATGCGATGTACATAGCGGCGGCTCCGGTCACCAATTCCGTGGTGGTGGGAATCGGTTCTCAGACCATCACCTTCGCCACCATCCCGACCCAGACCTACGGCGGTCCGGCAGTCAACCTCTCCGCTACTGCCAGTTCGGGGTTGCCGGTAACCTACTCCATTCTCAGCGGCCCGGCGACGGTTTCCGGGTCAACCCTCACCTACACCAACGTGGGGACGGTCGTGGTTTCCGCCAGCCAGAGTGGGAATACCAACTATCAGGCAGCGGCTGGAGGCCAACAGACCTTTACGGTCAACATGGCCGCCCAGACCATCACCTTCGCCACCATCCCGACCC
>CAITXU010000019.1 GCA_903896505.1 uncultured Verrucomicrobiota bacterium
ACTCGAATCAAATTGCTCTATTGGGACGGATCAGGAACCTGGCTACTGACCAAACGCCTGGCGAAGGGCCGGTTCAGTTGGCCGCAGGAAGAAGGCGCGCCAACGGCGACGGCGCTTCGAATACTTGCCGAGGAATTGACCCTTTTGTTGAGCGGAATCGATCTGGAGAAAACCCGATCGCGGGCTTGGTGGCGGAAGGCGGCATAATAAATCAGTCGGAAGTAAAAAAGATGCGATAAAAATCGCCTTTACAGATCATCAATTGTCTATAATGTCTATCCATCTTAGATGACACTTGATCTAACATCACTTCCTCCCGCAGTCCGCGAGACCATCGAGGTACTGCAGGCGAATAATGTTAGGCTTGAGATGATCGTCAAACTTCAGAGTGAGCAGATTCGTCTATTGAACATCCGCAACTGGGGTCAAAAGGCCGACAAGCTCTCCGAGAACCAACTGGCCTTGCTTCCCCAGGAACTGCTCGTCGCCGCCCCGGAGGTTGAGAAAGAAGCCGAAGTTCCAGAAGAGAAGAAGGCCCTGGCCAGTCTCCCCAAGCCCAAGACCCTTTGTAAAAGCCACCTGGGCCGCACAGCTCTCCCGGCTCATCTCGAACGTCGGGAAGAAATCATTGCCTGTCATCCCAGTGACTGCACTTGCCAGACTTGCGGTCAGCCCCGTCCGGTCATCGGATATGAAGTGCGTGAGGAATTGGGATGCATACCGGCGAAGTTCTTTGTGCGGGTCATCAAGCGGGAGAAGCGCGGTTCCCATTGCCAGCCTGAACAAGGAGTGGCGGTGGCAGATGCCCCCTCGCAGATTGTTCCCAAGAGCAAGCTTTCCGACGAATTCATCATTGAAGTGCTGGCTGCCAAGTTCCAGCAGCACACCCCGGTTTACCGTCAATGTGCCAGTCTGATTGAAGACCATGGCATCGAGCTGAGTCGTCAAACTCTCAATAGTGCCATCCTGGCCGCCGCTCAATTGTTGGTGCCGGTGGTTAAAGCCCAGGCGGCTGACTTGCTCTCCGGTAATTACCTTCAAGCCGACGAAACCACGATACCTTGCCAGGTTCCGGAAAAGACCGGAAAGAATCACAAGGCGTACTTGTGGGAATACAGTCGACCGGGAGGAGCGGTGGTCTTCGATTTCCAAATGGGCCGGGGACGAAAAACCGGACCCGGAGAGTTCCTCAAACCATTCCGGGGAAAGCTTCAATGCGATGGCTATGCCGCATACGATAAGTTGGGAGACGGCATTACCTTCGTTGCCTGCATGGCGCACATCCGTCGGGAATTTGTCGACGTCAACAAGCTCAATCCCTTGGATCCGCTTCCGGTCGAGATCGTCCAACAGATTGGCCTGCTTTACGATGTGGAACGGGAGGCTCGCTCTGAAAACCTGACCTTTGCCGAGCGACTGGCATTGCGCCAGCTCAAGAGTCAATCGGTAATGACCGGACTCAAAGCACGGGTCATCCAAATCCGCCGGGAACGCCCCCCGGGTGATGCATTGTCCAAAGCCTGTGACTACGCACTCGGACAGTGGAGCCGGATGGAAGAGTACCTCACCGACGGCCAGGTAGAAATCGACAACAATTGGTGCGAGGGAGCGATGCGCCCCATAGCCCTTGGCAGAAGGAACTGGCTCCACTTGGGCGATGAAAGTGCCGGACCAAAGATCGCCGCCATCATCTCCATCGTCGAAACCTGCCGACGCCTGGACATCAAGCTTCGCGAGTACTTGGGCGATGTCCTCCCCAAACTCGGCAATTGGCCCATCACCCGAGTGGCTGAACTGACTCCCACCGCTTGGAAGGCCGCACGTAGTCTCTGACATCCCGGCAGCCTACCGCCCGTTCGAGATCGCGATAGACGTCCTTGCCGTGACGGATACGATCGATCGCCCCGTCGCGCTATGAGCGGGTTCCTCCTGGACACAAACATTCTGAGTGAGCTCCGAAAGCAGAATCGATGCAACGCGGGAGTGCGAAAGTGGTTCGTTGAAACCGCCGACGCCGATCTGTTTATCAGCGTGCTGGTCCTTGGGGAGATCCGGCAGGGCATCGAGCGAATTCGGCTGCGGGACCGGCCACAGGCACTGGCTTTAGAGCAATGGCTTCACGGTATCTCGACCACGTTTGTCGACCGGATACTGCCGGTGGATGAACGCGTCGCCGACCAGTGGGGGCGATTAGGCGTTCGGCAGCCGCTTCCTTTGCTTAATGCTCTACTAGCCGCGACCGCGCTCGTCCACGACCAGACATTGGTGACTCGCAATGTGGGCGACATGGCAAACACGGGGGTTCAGTGGATCGATCCGTTCTCGGCCATCTAGCATCTCAGCGTTGTCCCATCTTGTAATTCAGTTCAGTGGCATCTACGATTGGCTGTTATGGCATCCCAAGGCTGTTTGTGCTGATGAATTCGGGATTGTGGACCGGGACATGTATGCCCCAGCCCGACTCCGCTGCGAACGCTTCAAGGCAGCGAGACGGCTCTTCGCCTGCTTCTGATCGATGGCTTCAAACGAAACCTTGGACATGATTCAAGAAGAGGTTGTCAGCCCCAGTTTCCGCAAGTGTCCGCTCCCAATCCTCGACCTGGAGCGTGATGTTCAAACCCCGTAGGATGGCATTTTCGATTGTTTCCCGACTCGCCCGATGGGGCTTAAATCGGGAGGCTAGCGTTCAAATCGATCAGGTTGGGTGCGTTGGATTTTGCCCCGGAAGACTCCCAACTCTGTAGGCAATTTCGGAAACACGACACTGGCCTTAGCACAGGGTTCTGTCTCTTTCGTAAGCTTCTGGGGCGGTCGCGTATTGATTTAAGCCGCGTTCGCCATAGCTTGGTGTCATGAACAACTGGATCGTCGCCGACCCGGAGCATTTGGGCGGAAGCCCGCGCGTGCGCGATACACGCATTTCCGTGGCGTTCCTCCTTGAGTCGCTCGCCGCCGGTCTTTCGGTCACTGAGATCGTCGACGCCTACCCCAGCCTGACCGACGAAGCGGTGCGCGGCGCGCTGGCGGAACTGGCGCAGCGGGAAGATTTGCAGCCAGCGTGAAAATCTTGCTGGACGAGAACCTGCCGCGGAAGCTCATTGCCGCGTTGCGCGCGGAAGGTCACGATGTCGAGTCAGTCATCACATTGCGGATGCAGGGTTTGGATAACGGGCGGCTTTACCGGTTTGCCCGGCAAAACTTTGAGGTCTGTTTCACGCGTGATTTTGGTTTTATCAACAATGTCCGACAGGGGCCGACACCGGAAAAGTTCAAACTATTGCGTGTAACTTTGGCGCAAAAACCTCAGGACGAGTTCATCCAGGATTTCGTCGCGGCTTTTCGTGCGGCGGATTTGAGCGAGTTCCATCACGGCGACGATTGGCCTTAAATGGGTCAATTCTTGGTCATCGGACTGGCCCAGACGTCAGTCTTGGTGTCCTAGCAGTTGCATCTTAGGTAAGCGGGCATCCAGCCGGATCCAGGGAAGAGCGGGGGTGCTACGGCAAAGGCCGGTTGAAAAGTGCGGCACCTGGGTGCGAATCAGAGCGCGGAGGAAACATGGGGTGGGCGGGATAAGGGGGGGGGACTTAGCGGCGCTTAAGGCAGGCCTTGGCGTCTTTGAGGCGTCAAGGTACTGATGACAGAGGGGCGTGGCCCCGGGTGGTTTTTATTCGGGACATGAATGTGTCAACCGACGCCCAAACGAGCAGTAGGCGAGTTTTACGGAATGCCGTTCGTGTAGTCGACGGATTGTTTCGATTGATACCGAAAGTTCTATTTTCCGTCGGTTATCTGACCGGCCAGCGATGGCTGTTGCCACCGGCGGATTGCCAGCCCGAACAAGGCGTTCAATCGAAGCAGTGGGCGAGTTTAACAGAAGGAAGTTCGGGCGGTCGGCGGGTAGTTGCGATGAAAAGAGAAAGACGCTTTTTTCGGCGAGCGTTGTCTCGAAAAAATCAGCGTAGAATACTGCTAACCAACAGATTACAAATGGAGTCGGTGGTTGGGATTGGACCGGCGACAGCCCCCCAGGAGCCCGGACGTCTCGTCCGGCAGGAGTTTCCTGGCATTCAGCACGACCGGAACACCACCTACCATCGGGCGAGACGCCCGAGCTCCCGGCAAGCGCAACGCCGTTCCCCGTTGCACAACCGCCCGCCGTGACGCACGGTTCCCGCAGGAGTTATCCATGCGCTATATCGAACCCCACGGACACATGGTCAGCCGCGTCACGGACGACTATCAGGACATGGCCACCGCCGGTTGTGCTGCCGTGTGTGAACCCGCCTTCTGGGCCGGCTACGACCGCCAGACGGCCAGTGGCTTTGAGGATTATTTCCGGCAGCTCACTGATACGGAGCCCAAACGGGCGGCCCGCTACGGCATTCCCCATTTCACCTGGCTCTGCATCAATCCCAAGGAATCTGAGGACGTCGCACTGGCCCGGGATGTCATCGCGGTGATTCCCAAGTTTCTCGCCTGTCCCAATGTTCTGGGTATCGGCGAGATCGGGCTGAACAAAAATTCCCGCAACGAGGTGGCCGTGCTGGAACTGCACGTGGACCTCGCCGCCCGGCACGATCAGCTGATCCTCGTGCACACCCCGCATCTCGAGGACAAGCTCAAGGGGACCCGGCTGATCCTGGATGTGATCAAGTCCGACGGCCGCATACGACCCGAACGGGTGTTGATCGATCACGTCGAAGAACATACGGCCCGGTTGGTCTTGGAGCGGGGGCATTGGGGGGGAATGACCCTGTACCCCATCAGCAAATGCACCCCGGCCCGGGCGATTGACATCCTCGACCTCTACGGCAGCGACCGTTTGTGGCTGAATTCCGCCTGCGACTGGGGTGAGAGCGTGCCGCTGGCGATCCCGCGAACCGCCCTCGAAATGCGCCGCCGTGGCTGGAGTCCCGCCGCCATTGATCAGGTCATCTACAAGAACCCGATTCGATTCCTCAGTCAGTGTCCCAACTTCAAACTGCCGGAACCTCCGGTGGCTTGATGGCCACAAAGGGCAGCGGAACGACGACCGCCGTCCTTGGGCCGCTGGCGGTCAGAACGGTCACCTCCGTTCCCGGGGCGTTGCATTCCTTGCGGACATAGGCCATCGCCAGGTCTTCGTTCAAGGTCGGGGAATGGCGGGCACTCATCACCTGTCCCATGTTCCTGCCACTCCATTGAACGGTATCACCGGCCTTAGGCAATTCCGTCCCTCCATCGGTCATCCGGAGGCCTCTCAGCGCCTTGGTCACCTGCCCGTAGGTGCGCAGTCGGGCAATGGTTTCCTGGCCCGTGTAACAACCCTTGGTGTAACTGATGGCGGTCCGCTCCAAACCGGTTTCCGGCGGCAGATGGGTTTCATTCATTTCGATTCCAAAACGGGGAATTCCCGCTTCAAAGCGGGCCAATTCCAGCGCCTCGAAACCAACCGCCCGCCCGTCCTCGACCTGTGCCGCCGTGACCAGTTTGTCAAAGACCATGCTCACAGCATCCGTCGGAATAAATAAGTCGAATCCTATCTCCCCGATGCGATTGCGCCGCATGGCATACAAATCCCCAAGGGCCGGGTCGGAATAGGAGACGAAATGATGTTCGACAGAGGGCAGTTCCCCGAAGGCACCCAAGCGGTCGATCACTTGGGCAGAACGGGGCCCCTGAACACTCAACAATCCGTAGTACGGCGAGACATCCACCACCTGGACGTCCTCGGCGACGATATGGTGCTCGAGTCGTTCGATGAGGAGAGTGGTGAGGCCTGGCTCAAACTCGACCAGCAACTCCTCTTTCAAACGATAAATATGAGCCTCGGCCACCAGCCGCCCCTTGGGACCACAAAAGGCAGCCTGACAACCGGACTGTTCACCCAGGGACTTGAGATCGTTGGTCACCTGGCCGTTCAGCAATCGGACACGATCAGCACCCGTGAGGCATAGGCGCCCCCGGAAGCTCAGGTCGATGACCCCGGCCGTCTGGCGAAGAGCCCGTTGTTCCTCGACGGGATGGCCATAGTCGCCCACCACCTCAAATCCCCGATCCTCGACAAATCGGGCCCCCAATGCGGCATGAACTTCGTGAAGAGCCAACGGTTGCATGAGGCGGCAGTATAGACGGCGGAGACCCAGCCCGAAAGTCATCCAAAGGAGAAGCCACTTCCAGCTGCTTGCCCGCAATCAAAGTGGAAGCGGCGTCCCGCCGCTCCTCTCCCACCCAAGACAAAGCGGCAGGATGCCGCTACCACCTCGCTTCGCTCCAACCGAAGTGGCAGCGGCATCCCGCCGCTTTCTGAAATAGGGCCAAGTCCGGTAGGAAGCGAGGGAACTGCTGCGGGTGCCCGGAAGGCTCGGCAAGCGGCGGGACGCCGCTGCCACTTTGGCCAGAAACTGCAAGTTTCCTGGTGCACCCTTCCGACCACCCGTCGGCAGAAGAGGTCGGGATGGATTTCGAAATAGCCTTGTATATTTGCTATTTGATGGCATAAATACAAGGATGATTGAGCGGCGGATTCGGGCGGAGCTTCTGCAAGCCATGGACGAGAATCCGGCGGTTGGACTTTTGGGGCCGCGCCAGACGGGCAAGACCACGCTGGCTCTGGAGGTCGCTGCCACCCGCCCAGCGATTTACCTCGACCTGGAGACGCCGTCTGACCGGGCAAAGCTTTCCGATCCCGAACAATACCTCCGTCAACATGAGGACAAATTGGTCATTCTGGATGAGGTTCACCGTGCACCCGAGATTTACCAAACGTTGCGCGGTCTGATTGACCGGGGGCGTCGAAGGGGGAGAACCGGCGGCCAATTCCTGCTGTTGGGGTCTGCATCCGCCGATCTGTTAAAGCAGTCGGGGGAAACCCTGGCGGGGAGGATTGCCTACCTGGAGCTATGCCCATTCGATACCCTCGAGGTGGGCGGCAACGAACTGAATGCGCTATGGGTCCGGGGCGGATTTCCTTCCAGCTTCCTGGCGAATTCAGAACGGCAGAGTCTGCTGTGGCGGGAAGACTTTATTCGCACCTATTTGGAGCGGGAGATTTCACAATTTGGCGTTCGTATTCCCCCAGAGACACTACTTCGGTTCTGGACCATGCTGGCGCACAATCAATCGATGCAGTTGAACGCCTCAACGCTGGCCCAGGGACTGGGGGTTGAGGGAAAATCGGTGGCCAGATACCTCGACCTGTTGGTGGACCTGCTGCTGGTCCGGCGACTACCGGCGTGGCATCGAAACGTCGGCAAGCGTCTGGTCAAATCGCCCAAGGTTTCTGTTCGGGATAGCGGTCTATGTCATGCTCTTTTGAGTATCGGAAGCTTGGATCAACTTTTGGGACATCCTGTGGCGGGGCCAAGTTGGGAAGCGTTTGTCATCGAATCCCTGCTGGCAGCCGCACCACGGAGTACAAAGGCGTCGTTCTATCGAACAGCGGCAGGGGCAGAGGTGGACCTGGTCCTCGAGGTTCCCGGCGAAAAAATCTGGGCCATTGAGGTCAAACGAAGTCTGGCACCCAAGCTGAGTCGTGGATTTCACCAGGCGTGTGAGGACCTAAAGGCCGATGAGCGGTTTGTGGTTTATCCCGGCGAAGAGGGATTCCCGCTGGACGCCGATACCCGGTGTCTGAATGTCCGGGAGTTGGCGCGGAGGGTGCAGGGCGTGGACAATTAGGGGGCAGAAGTTATCCGGCCAGGCACCGTGTTTTCGGATTCAAGTAACGAGGACGGGTTCAACTCTAGGCTTGCCATGGCGCTCCGCTCGCCCAACCTCCGGCGTTTTTGGTTATGAACTACCCGATTGCACGTCGCGCCGCCGCCCTTTCGCCATCCCTGACCCTGGCCATCGACTCCAAGGCAAAACAGATGAAGGCCGATGGGCTCGATGTCGTGGGCTTTGGAGCCGGTGAACCGGACTTTGACACCCCCCAGCACATCAAGGACGCCGCCGCCAAGGCGCTCGCCGACGGATTCACCAAGTACACGCCCTCCAGCGGTATTCCGGAGCTTCGCCAGGCCATCGCCGACAAATTCCAACGGGAAAACGGGCTGACCTACAAGCCCTCCCAGATCATCGTCTCCTGCGGCGGAAAGCATTCCTGTTACAACGTCATTTTGGCCACCTGTCAGGAGGGCGACGAAGTCATCATTCCCGCCCCGTATTGGCTCAGCTACCCGGAAATGGTCAAACTGGCCGGGGCCACGCCGGTCATCCTGCCGACCACGGACCAGACGGAATTCAAGGTCACTCCGGACCAATTGCGAGCCGCCCTGACACCCCGCTCCCGACTGTTCATCCTCAATTCGCCCAGCAATCCCACCGGAACGGTCTACACGCCGGAGGAGATTCGCGCCCTCGGCGACATTTGCGTCGAGCACGGGGTCTTGATCATGAGCGATGAGATTTACGAGCACCTGGTCTATGACGGTGCCGTGCATCGCGGTGTTGCCACCTTCTCTCCGCGGCATCAGGAACACACCATCATCGTGCACGGCTTTGCCAAGGCCTGGAGCATGACCGGATGGCGTCTGGGGTTCCTGGCGGCACCGGAACCGATTGCCAAGGCCATCGATGCGGTCCAGAGCCACAGCACCAGCAACCCGACCAGTTTTGCCCAAAAGGGGGGTGTCGCTGCTTTGAATGGCTCGCAGGCCCACCTACCGGGTTGGCTGGCCGAGTATTCCCGTCGCCGTTCCTACGCCTGGCAGGCATTGAACGCCATGCCGGGCATCACCTGCGCCAATGCCCGCGGGGCGTTTTACCTGTTCCCCAACATCAGCCGCACCGGACTGAAAAGCGCCGAGTTTTGTTCGCGACTACTCGAACAACATCAGGTCGCCGCCGTGCCCGGGATCGCCTTTGGAGCCGACGACTATATTCGCCTGAGCTATGCCACCAGTCTGGCCAATATTGAAAAGGGCCTGGGCCGGATGGCGAAGTTCGTTGCCAGCTTGAACGGGTGAACACCTCGCCGCCGGTGGAATCGGGCGGTCTGGCACCGGCCCCGACACCGGCCGCACCAGACCACCGATATCTGGGCAACCTCTGGAAGCTTTATGCCATCCGGGGGTTGTTCTGGGCGCATTTTTGGTCGGCCGTCCTCACCCCCTTCTTCACCGATTGGGGGCACTTGAAGCTGTCGCAGGTCCTGTACCTGAACTCCTGGTTCATGTTCTGCAGCTTCGCCCTGGAGGTTCCCACGGGCGTGGTCGCCGACTTCTTTGGACGCAAAGTGTCGTTGGCCATCGGCGGAGCGATGGCCGCAGTCGGTGTCCTCGTTTATGCCAGCGCACCCAGCATCGTCTGCTTTGCTGTCGGTGAATTCCTTCTCGCCATTGCCTTCACACTCCATTCCGGTGCCGACGAAGCCCTGGCTTTCGACAGCCTCAAAGCGGCCGGTCAGGCCCAGCGGGCGGGAACCGTTCTACCTCGAATGGAAGCCTTTAAATTAGGTGGCATCCAGTTGGGAACACTCCTGGGGATGGGGATTGTCCAGTGGGGAGGACTGGCATGGCCAATGCGAGCCTATGCCATACCGGCACTGCTGGTGACCCTTCTCGCGCTGACCCTGAAGGAACCGCCCACTGGCGAGCCCAGGGCCACCCGCCGGAATTACCTGACCATACTGCGCTCCGGTGCCCGCTATTTCGTTTCACACCCCATCCTGCGGCTGTTCACCTTGGAACTGGCGGTCACCAATGGGCTGGCCTGGGCCATCCTCTGGCTCTATCAACCGGTCCTGACCCTGCGCGGCTTTCCTGTTGGGGCCTTGGGATTTGTCCATGCGGCCGCCTGCGTCGCCCAGATTGCCTTTCTCAGTCATGTGGGACGGATTGAGCGATGGTGCGGTTCACGGCGAAGGCTTTTAATTCTGGCCACCGTTGGAGCCGGGGTGGCCATGATCCTGGTGGGAGTCGTGACCT
>CAITXU010000020.1 GCA_903896505.1 uncultured Verrucomicrobiota bacterium
GGCCTGCCAGGCGGTCAGAATCGCTGGATAGGTGAGCAGGCAGAGGAAGGCGACCTCTTCGGCCGACATCTTGATCGGGTTGCGTGGGTTTGCTTGCGGACTCGGCAAGTTGAGCGGGACGGCCGTAACGAAGGTCGTTCCAGTGCCCGGCTTCAGGGGGAGGGCCGGGATTTTCGGAGTGTGGTTGTGGGTGGTGATGTGCTTCGCCAAGTTCGCCACCTGTCCTGTTGCTGCGCGTTGGGCATTCATGCTGTTGCCATTTGGTTGTGGTTGTGTTTCAATATTTTCGCGCGGTTGGATATTCAATCGCGTCGACCCTGAGAGCCTGCGACGAAGACGTCGGCCGGAGTTGAAACCTCTAGTCGTGCAGCGTAACCCAATGGTGCTAAACATTTTAGGTCACACGACAGGAATCTCCTTGCATAACGAGATTGAAGACTATGCCGGTGGGGCAAGTTTCATTTCCCGGAGAGATTCCATGCCGCCAAATCAGCCATTCAAGAAGCGTCAAAAGCCGAAGCATGAGCACGGCAACCACCCGTCGCCTGCACCGAAGACGGGCGATTTATCGAAGTTGAAATCGGTGCCTGTCGAAACTCCGTCAGCGGGAAAACCGGAAAGCCAAGTGCGAGAACTTGTGCCCCCCGTGCCTGTTCCAGCTCATGAGTCCAAAAGTACGCTGCGCGCGCGCGAGGCCTCGATTAGACGCGTGGTGCGCAGATTACTGACGCCGCAAGAATTGAGACGTCAGTTGCAGGCGATTCGCAAAATCGCTGGGGAAGTCGCCGCGCGACGGAAAAAGCGCGACGGACGAAAAGGCACCCAATAGTCGAAACAAAACCGGCCCGAGAACTCAAAGAAAACCATGCCGACGAGCAATGAGGAATTAATCGACCTCCTAAAAATCATTCGGCAAGCCGGTTTGGCGGATTCCAGCCGTCCAACGAAAATTCCCGACGAGGATCGGGCAGCTTTCAAAAATAATTTGGAGTCACTTTTAACGTACCTCTTCATAGTAGCCACCCGAGAGACCGACGACATCCGAACGGCTTCCACCGTCGCGGATAAATTGACCAGGGCCTTCTACGAAAAGGCCTTCACCATCGCCGATGACAAAGTCTTTCTAGAGAGAGTTGAATGGGCGCTTTGGGGCGGAGTCGGTCCCCGTTACTGGCTGTTTAAGGAGGCACGACTAGTCGCGCGTGGGGCTTGGCGACCGTGGTCCAAGCTCATTGCCAGGTTTTGGGGGCCAGGCTCAATTCCTTGGCGCGATTACCGTCGCTATATCTCGAACCCACTTCGTCAAAAATTGATCCACGGCCGTTGCCAACTGCTGGCTGGACGTGAGGCTCACGAACGGCGAAAGAATAACGCATGTCACCGGGAGTGTGATATGCTATTCTTCAGAGATTTCGAGTTTAGCGGAAAAGAGTTGTCGAATGGATTGAACATTTCGGAATCATCGGTGAGCCGCTATATAATTGAGTGTGAGGGCCGAGCGATCACTTTCAGAACCTCTGAGAAGTCTCGGTGAAGCCGCTATAACCAGTCGCTACTACCAAATGGAAACCAACCCGCACTCCCAGGACGGAAATCGATCAGACCCGGTCCCATCCCCGCGAGAACATGAAGAGTCGGTTCGACGATTCATTCGAGCAACGCTGACTCCTGAGGAGATTGCCAGACAACTCCGCATCATTGATGAAGTAGCCGTGAAAGCCGGGGTCAAACCTCGCAGAACGCGGGGACTTTGGGAGAGGACGGCTGAGATGTTCACGGTTGGCCCAATCCTTCGCCTCGCCTTCGGCCTCTCCGTGGCCTTAGTAATCTTGGCGCTCTTTCTGCCGTCCTTCAATTCGGCAATTGATTTTCCGGCGCAAAAGCAAGTGCCGCGCGTTGGTTCGCCTATTCCAAGCTTCATTCAAAACATCGGCCCAGTCGTTGATGTTACATGGACCCCGAAGAAGGCAGAATTTACTCTGGCTTTATCCAAAGGGAGTGTCCTGCACCTAGTTTGTAATGTCGCGAATCAAATGAAGACGGACGACGCAGCTCAGCTTGCAGCACTTGCCTCCGGTACGCTTGCGGACGGTCGCAAGGTTGATGGCGAAGGGGAGGTCAGGATCCAGATGTTCACCGCTCATGCCGATCTTAAGACGTTGAAAAAGAAGGACATCAAGGCCGTTACCATCCGACTCAACCTCCGAACCGCGACGGAATCCGGTGGTGTAGCATTGGTGTTTGAACGTCCTTAACCTAACGCTGGACGCATGAGATTTGGATGAACTGCTTGATACACACCGGGATACATCACCGCGAAGGGGGCGTAAGGCTCCCCCTCCGTCATTTCTGCTGGATTGGCTATTACGTGATAGCGGTACTGGTTTTCCAAGATCCAGGGAAAGCTGCCGAAACAACCAGCGCGCCACCATCCATAGACTGCAAATTGGAGCTGGCACGTGTAGACGATCTGTTCACGGCATTGACTTCAACATTTACGAATTCCCCCCAGGTGACTGCCAAGGGCTTGGAAGAGGTGCTTGCGGTTCGCAAATCCTGCCTCGGCTTTCATCATTCTGACACAATTACTACTGCAATAATTCTCGGCCAAACAGTTGCCAGGTTTGATTCGGACAAAGCAATCCAGACGTATAAAGATGTTCTTGAAGAATTGAAGCTGGCGAGCCACCAAAGTAGGGAGTGGATCCCTCCGAAGCTTCAGGTCTTGACGGCAATGGCAGCAGCCCAAGTTGACAGGGGTAGTCTTGGAACCGCTCGTGGATACGGGCAACTGGCCAAAAAGGCTCTCGCGTTAAGCCCGACCAATTACAATTTTGCACCAACTAGTCTGGACGCGCAGGTGTACTTAGCCAGCGGAAGAATTCACCGGGCGCTTGGGGAATTGGTCGAGGCTGCCGCCGACTACAAGGAAGCTGAACGACTCGCTCGAAACCACGGTGATATAGCGCTGCCGTTTTTGGGCGCGGCTTTGGCCAATTTGGGTGGTGTCTATCGCGATTTGGGCGAACATTCAGCCGCGATCTCGACTTTGGAAGAGGCTTTACGCGTTGAGGCTGCCGGTGGAGCCAGAGCGTTAAAACTTGCAATGATTCACGATCAGTTATGCGAAGAATATGCGGTCACGGAAAACTATGTCGCCGCGAAGGCTAACACGTTGGCAGCGCTCGCAGAGCGAAAGGACGATCCGCTTGCGACGGATATTGAACTCGCAATGAGCTATAATAACCTGGGAATGGTGTTTTTCCGGGAAAGGCATTGGATCGAGGCGATAACCAATTACCATCTGGCGCTGAAATTGAGCGAATCTTATTCCAAAGCAGGTGATAACTTTAGACCAACCTTCGTGGACAACTTGGTTTCAGCGTTGCGAGAAGCAGGCCGCTATGACGAAGCATTGGCTGAGGCTTGGGTGAGCGCCAAGCTTCGCGAGCGGGAGTGGGGAAACATTCTGCGCTTCACCTCCACCGAGGATCGGCTGGCATTTAGGAAAACCAGGTATGGAATAGCTGTGGCCATTGGCGGGCAATTGGCCCGTCGAGATCCTCGCCTCTTGGCACAGACGGTGTTCCGATTAAAGGGGGTTGTACTCGACTCTGTCATCGAAGATAGGCAGCTGGCTGCGCAATCCCAGGCAACGCAGATTCAGGCTGAAGTCGAAGCACTTCAATCGGTGCGTCGCAAATGGGTCGCCGCTCGCGTTAGGGGAGATGAGGAGGATACAGGGCGGCTAGAGCAAAACATCCAAGGTCGGGAGGCGGCGCTGAGTCAAAAATTTCCCAGGATTGGCCGAAGTCAGCGAGCGTTGAGCGTCACAATCGAGGATGTCCAACGGGCTATTCCTAATCATGCGGTTTTAGTGGAGTTCGTGTTCTTCCTTGACCGCGACAAGGACCACCGTGAGGAAGCGCGTTGCGGTGCGTTGATCCTGGGCGCGGGAGGGGGTGCAGTTCGTTGGGTGGACTTAGGGACGGGGTCCCAAATCAACAACATGATAGAGTCTTACGTCTCCACAATGGATCGCCTTGCAGCAGGGCAATTCGTTCCTGGCGCCCAGGGCAGGATAGCCGAAGCCAATCAAGCATTGTTGAATGCGCTCTGGAGTCCGATCGTCCACGAGCTTCCACCGGACACGGCGGAGCTAATCATCAGCCCGGATGGACCAATTAACCGACTACCATTCGCCGGGCTGTGGACTGGTGAATCGTTCGTCGGTGAGCGGTATGCCATCCGTTATGTCACATCGGGACGGGACCTGCTCGCGCGAACTGCAAACGGAGATTCCAGGTCAACAGGGGACGTGGTGATCTTCGCCAATCCTGATTTTGACGCGAGTTCCACGCATGGGGACGGTCCAGCAGCCCCATTTCGAGGTGTTACACCTGCGTCAATCAAAATCGTTACCCGAACGGTGCCAGACCTCAGTGGAGGCGGCTGGTTTCCACCGCTTACCAACACCGAAATCGAAGCATCTGAGATTGCTAGGCTGGTCCGCAAAACAGGTGGCTTGAAAACGATTCTTTATACGGGCACAAACGCGTGCGAAGCGTCGGTTTACAAGACGCATCGTCCGTATGTTCTCCATCTGACCACGCACGGACATTGGTTCGATGATGGAATCGCTGCGGACTCCAATGGATGGCGTAGCGAACGAATGAGCATCGACGACTCGATGATTCGCGGATCGATCATTCTCGCGGGAGCCAACACAACCGCCAGGGCGTGGAGGAATGGGCAGATTCCTCCGACGGATAACGACGGCTTCCTCATGGCGGGTGAAACCGCTACCTTGGATCTGGACGGGACTTGGTTGGTGTGTTTATCCGCCTGTAGAACGGGCGTTGGCAGTGACACCTTCGGAGAAGGCGTATTTGGTCTGAGGCGGGCGTTCTTTCTGGCAGGTGCGCGTAATGTCGTGATGACGCTTTGGCCGGTAGAGGATCAGTTTAGCACTCGACTAATGACCGAGTTCTACGAGGAGGCCCTGAAGCCAGGTCGGGATGCGGTTGACGCGTTGAACAAAGTTCAGGCGCGCGAGTTGAGACGGCTTCGAGGGACGAAGGACTGGACCGAAGTTGCCGAAATGGTGGCGCCATTTGTAATAGGCACTGCTGCTCAGTAGCTCAATCTGAGCGTTTCGGGTGTTCTTGGTTCCGCGCACGACCCAACCCTGCAAAACCCGGCGCAACCCTTAAGGGTTGCTCTCGGTGAATGGCGAAACGCTGGGTAAATTGGGGGGGTTATGAGCGAACAGACGCCCAATGCCCCTGAATGTCCATTCAAGGAACTGCTGATTCAGCCCTTCATCGAAGGCCCCTGTAACGACCAGTTCTTCGCAAACCACCCTTGTCCTGCCATCGACGAGGATTTCATCGGTAAAACTGTCGGATCCAAAACCAAACGCAAGCGCCGCGTGGTGGTAAACCACCACCGCGATTACTGGAATTCCCTTTATGGCACGAAAGTGGTGGAACTCCAGCACGAGAGGCGCCTCCGCGCGAGCGATGTAAAGCAGCTCGCCGGTCAGTTGCGCCAGCAGAAGATCGCCTTCGCATTAACCCAGTCCTGGACATGGTTCGCCGAGTGGCCTGCCTGGTCGGCGTTCCTATTCAAATTGTTGTATGCGGTAGCGGGCTTGATGATGGGCGCGTCGTCCGTCGGCGTGTTCAAGCTTCTCCAGAATACGGCGGTCTTCGCCGATTCCAAGGTCTCGTGCGCCGTTGTGGCCACTTTGGCCGGGGCGTCGGTGTTCGGTGTCAAGAGTCTCTTCGCTTCTATCAAGGACGCTGAGCTTCAGAATCGCTTAAGGATTGCTGCCGCCTTGCTCACAGGAGTGCTCGCCGTCACCTATTTCGTCCTCGTGTCCTTCATGACCGGCGGCTTGGGCGCGCCGGTGCTCACGGTGGATCAAATTGCGAATTCCACAGGCTCGACAATGAAGCCGTGGCTTAGTCCGCACATGCAGTTAGTCCAACTGCTGCTTGAGATGTTCGCTTCGCTTTCGGCGTTTCTGTACTCGGAAATTTACGTTGAACGTCACGGAAGTCCGAAGCTTTCCCAAAATCCAAAGAAGATATTCCGCGCGAAACAGCGCGACGAGTCCGACCGGCAATACCAGCTCGCGCACCATGCGATGGGTCGTTGCGACGGCAACCGCCGGGGTCTCCTGTACCAGCGCAAGTCTTATGTCGCGTCCGCAGTCGCCAGTTTCGAGCGCAAGTTCGAACTGGCCAGACTCCAAGAGGAAGGAATTCGTCGTCAGCGTGGGGACGCTGGACCCGACCGCCCGCCTTCGTTTTTCTCCCGATTCGCCAACCTGTTCAAAAAACAAACCACAAGGAACTGAAATGAAAACGCACATCGCCTGCCTCACCGCCCTACTCCCCGCCATGACGCTCATGGCGTCGCCGCCAAACCGTCTGCTCATCGCCTTTGCTCCCGAAATGCCGGAGCAATACCGCGAGACCGCCGCTCACTCAGTGGGCGAGTTAATGTACAAAGCCGAACCTGGAACAGAAATCTCGGTGGTCCGCGCTGACCCTCTCTCCACGGTGGTGAGCATGAAGGTCCCGGACGGCTCCATCTCGGTCCGCCAGCAAAGCGCTTCCGCAGCGATCAGAACCGTGATGCAGGGATTCCGCGCTGCGACAAACGGGGCGGCCTCGTTTTCGGTTCCCGCAACCCTTGATGCCGTGGCTCGCCAGTTTGGCTCGGGCAACGCAACGCTGATCTTGGTCGGGCCTGCGCTTGCGGGCGGCGGCGGAGTCGACTTTAAGCAGCAGTGGCCGAGCGACGGTTATCTCGCCGCGGGTCCTGATCGCTCGCCGTTCTCGACGAGCGAGAGGTCGCGGTTGCTCGACACCCTGCGGGTTTACTGGATCGTCACCGACTCGGGTAAGTCCCTCAATTCGCGGCACACCGAAGCGGTTCGCCGCTTCTGGAGCCTTTACATCAGCGGCCAGCGGGGCGCGCTGGCCAACTACTCGCCTGATTTTTCGAGCACATTCAACAATGCAGTGCATGGCGATTGGGCAGCCCCAACTTTTGAAGTGCCCGATTCGCGCGATTCCGAAATCAAGATGCACTCGGCACTGCCCGAGCCTTTCGTGCCCGTCAAACCAACGCTGCCACCGCCGCCGGTTGTCGTAACGAACTACGTGACCGAGACCAACGTGATCTCGATCACGAACAGCTACACCGTGCTTGAACGCTCCGTCCTGCCCTCAGTGGCAGACGGAAACACCGGGATCGGAATTGTCTGGAGCGGTGACGTGGATCTCGATCTTCACTTGGTTGGACCCCGGGACGGGGTTGAACTCTATTTCGCGAACCCCGAATCGAAGGCAGGCCACTACTATCGGGACATTCGCCGTGGGGCACCTTCAGCCGCCACTGATTGGCGGGCGTCTTGGGAGTTCATCGAACTTTACGGCGACCAAATTCCGGCGGAGGCATGGATCGACCTGTATTCTGGGCGCGGTCCCGTTCAGGGCGAACTCCGCATCCAATATCGCGGACAAATTCATCGCGTCGCGTTCACCTTCCCCGCCGTCCGGAGCGACGGTGGGGCAGACAGCCTTCGACGCTCGCGAAGCGAGCATTGGCTGCGCATTGACCTTCAAAGCGTCGTCCAGCCATGAGCGTCACTCTTCAAAGAATCAATCGCGACGAAGTTGAACCGCTTATCAAGCGGCTTTTTTCGCCGGAGTTCATCAGCCAAGAACTGGGCGCTGCCGGCCGATGGCATGGTCGAGAATGCGAGCATCGGCTCGGCCTGATTGGGCGCGTCGATCAAACAAAGTTGGAAAACCTGCTGCTGGCGAAATCGCCGTCAGGGATGGAGAATCCGGGCGGCGACTGGCGGGGGGCACACCTGCCCGCTGGCTGGCTGGCGACATTCGAGGTCAACCGCCATCATCGAACTCTATGGGCGGTGGGAGACCGCGAGACGCGCAAGATGACCGAGGTGGTGCATGGGTTCGCCGTAAGCTCAACCTTGGACCACCTTGACAGCGCCATTCGCAAGAACGCTGGGTTCGCGGCCAATGAGCGTGCAGGCGCGGCCTACGCGGTCTTTGATTCCGGAACGGGACCCGGCCAGATTCCTGGCCTTCGTTCGACCGTAATCATTCCTCAGGGTCATCTCCTTGATGACGGATCCGTCATGACGTTTCCCCCGATGCTCATGCGCTTGGCCGGTCCGCGCGTCGACGTTGCTTACAAAAGCGAGTTTTTGCCACGGGCGTATCATGTCTTCGGAAGGATCGGCTTTGGCGAAGCGGACGTTCCACGCGGGTTGTTCAAGCCACTGGCATCGGACTACGACGTAACCGCCGCAGGTACTGCGCAGGGCACCTTGGTGTTCAAAGGGGAGGACATCTTTACCCAGTGGCAGCGTCAGGCTCAGGCGCGGAAATTTGGGCCCGACCAAGTGGCCGAGGTGCTCCGCTGCGCGCGGGCGGAGGCTTGGAGGATCGGCAAGCCGGAGGATTTCAACCAGCCAATGATAGCGGTTGCAATCCGTTCCATGGCGGAAAAATTGCTCAGTTGCTGTCTGGGCGAACAAAAACCCAGACCAGGCGCGCGGCCCGACCCGCCGGAGCGGCGCGAAACCCAGTCACCGAGCATTTCAGTCTGATCAGATAATGGGCCGGGGCGTGACGCCCCGGCTTTTGTCCCTAATAGTCTTCCGGCAGCAAGACGCAGGTCGAACTTCGGTCTGCCTCAGTGATGATCCAAAACTTCGTGCCGTGGCGGTCATGGTAGACCGAGAACAGGCGGAGGTGCTTTCCCCGGGCGAAGTCGTTTTCCGCGGCATCTTCCTTGCCGCAATCCCCCCAATCACCGCGGGCGTGGCGGGCGAGTGATTCGAGTATGTCCTCCGGGTGAAGGGTCGTTTGCGCGTTTGCCGTAACGACTGTTTGACCGAGGGTGATGCGTTTGTTTTCCATAATAGCCTCCAATGAAATGCCTCCCCCGCCTCCGAAATGATTTTCCCGGAGGAGGGTGGAGGAGTTTATGTTTCTCCATTCGGAGAAACTCCTCCCCCTCCTCAGGAAAGAATGTCTTTCACGACGGCCCGCCAACGGGCCGACCACTTCACGGCCCGGAGGGCACGTGACCGGGATGCCGGAGCGCAGGTGTCAAGGTGGACAGAGAGCGGAGCTTGCGGAGCGTCCCGCAGGGCGAGGATTACCTTGACACCGAAAGCGCAGGCGGACCGGCGCGCACCACAGGTGCGCCGCGAGCCGCAAGGCTCCGTCCCGGCTGAGCCGGGCCACATCACTATCCGAGGAGGGGCCGAACAGAGCCCAACGACGAGGGCCGATTTCTTGGCGAGGTCTTCACAGCCATCGGTCCGTCGGGAGCCATCGCATCGACCGCGAGTGGCCTTTTTCAATGTCAGCCAGCAATGGGTTCAGAAACCGGCTCAAGCCTTGAACAATTTCGGGCAAATCCGGGATGGGTTCGATCACGGCGGCTTGCCGGACAAAGGCCGTCCATTGCAACCTTTTGTCCGGGTCGGTCGCGAACTCGGCAGTCAACGCCGTGATAGTCCCGCGCGGTAGCGCCGTGCCCCGGGCGGCAAAAGTCGCCCGGATGGCCTCGGTGAGGACGGAGCTGTCGAAGGTGTTGGTGCGTGACAGGTGCCAAATGTCGAAGAAGTCCTTCATCCGGCTGTTGCCTAACCCCAACCGCGCCATCGCCTCGAACTTTTCGGCGATCACCGTTTCGGCTGGATACGCCCGGAGCTTCGGCTTCGGCGAGTCCAGTAGGGTTGGAAACTCCACGACGACCGGCGGAGGCACGGTCGCGTCTCCAAACCCAACGTCCACTTGAACCGTCAGACGGGCTCCGGCCAATTCACCCCGGAGAATCACGCGGATTCCGCCCGCTTCCATCGCCGCCCGAATGGGCTCGGCCGTAACCTCTTCGAAGACGACGCCGTCGGGTTCCACGGGAGTCGCGATGATTTCCCGAAACATCGCCACCAATTCATCCAGCGTTCGGCGGCGAAGCCCGAGTAGATCGAGGTCCTTCGTCGCCCGGTGCGGTGCCCCCTGCCAGACGGTGAAAAGGGTCGCCCCCTTGAGGATGAAACGCTCGCCATGCGGTGAGGCGGCGAGCCGAAACAAGATTCGCTCCACCCCATACCGGGTGAGAACGCGGTTGAACACCCAGCCTTTGGCCTGCGAGAGGTTCAACAACCGCTGGCGGACGGAAGCACCGACATTCGAGGGTTTCATGTCAGCGACTCCACGTAGGGCTTGATGACGTTCTGGACGCGGCACACCCGGGCCATCTCCCAAAGCCCGTCCATGGTGAACTTATTTCGCGTCCAGCCGTCGCGGAGCGCCTCGATGGCGATGGGTGTGCCGATCTTGTTCCTGTATTTGAAGCAATCGGCGACCGTCTTGGCGGCGGTCGTGATGCGCACCGGGATGCCGTCTATTTGATGAAGCTCGATTCCTTTATCGAGCGCGTCCCCGCCGAAACGGACGACCCGCAGCGGTGGAAACCCACCAGCGGGGCGACGGGCCTTTCGGTCGATGGCCAGCCAGACCTCGTGCGGCGACTGTGTCGTCAGCTCGTGAAACACGAGCGCCGAGAGCAGGCAAATGACCCCGTTCGGAATCCGCACCGCCGCCTGGGCAAGGCTGTAGTGTTCCGAAACGGCGTGGCCGCTCACGGCATAGACCCCGCGACTGATGCGGGAAATTTTCCCGTCCGCCAGCGGCGCTTCCAACGCCGTTCTGGGCAGGCCGAGCCGGGCGAGATCGCGGGTTCGGATCACCGAATTCCGGCGCAGGAGCGGACGCAGCTTTGGGACCGATAGATTCGCCATGGTCCAAGAATACAATATGTCGGCACTTGATTGCAAGTGCCTATCGTATGTGTTCCATTGGCAGCCCCCGTTCCGATCGGCGCGGACGCGCTCAAAGCCTGGGCTGTGGGCGGATTCCTTCATCGTTTTGAGCTTCATACTGCCGCCCCTCCAATGGCCGCGTTCAGCTCCACCTCGGGTTTGGGGAGTGGCACGACGACCGGAAAGCGGATTTCACGGTCGATGTCGGTGGCCCGTTGCGTTTCGTAGGAGGAAAGCGGAGGCACGACGACTTGGGCTTTCCGCGCGTAAGCCCGGTGCACCGCTTTGCTGTTGTGCCCCAAGGCTTCCTGGGCAAAGCGTTCCGGATAGCCGCATCGACGCGCCCTCTCCGCCCAGGCATACCGGTAGGAGTGGAGGGAGACCCCTTTGATCCCGAGGGCGCGGGTGCGCTGCATGAACTCGGTCGCGCGGTCGCCGGGCCGCACGGTCCGCAGGTAGGGAAAGAGCGGCCCTTGCGCGGGCAGCCCGCGCAGAATCGTTTCCACCTCCGCGTCAAAGCGGATCAGGGCATACTCGCCGGTTTTCTTGCGCTGGTAACTGATCACCCGCTGGCCCCAGTCGATATCCGCGGCCTCCAGAAAGGCGATGTCGGATTGCGACGCGCCCAAGTGCCACGCGAGCTTGTAGTACGCCTTACGCTCGGTATTGGCCTCGCGCTCGACGATTTTCAAGTGCTCTTCGAGAGTGATGGCGCGGCGCTCCTTGTGACGGATCTTGGGCCACTGGCGCTTGGGAATGATCGGAGCGGGCAGCCAGCTCATGTCCAAGGCGAAGTTGTGGACGCGCCGCAGGTAGACGTTGGTCGAGACCTTCCCGACTTCCATCGCGCGCAACAGATGCTCGGCGCGGGTCTCGATCAGAGGACGTTTCAAGATTTCCGGCAGGGCCTTGTCCTGGGCGGCGATGCGCCAACGGCGCTCCGTCTCGCCGTGCTTGAGCTTGATGATTTCGTCGAACACATCCTGCCAGGTGCGCGTGGGGGCCTTGGGATCGGCGGCCATCATGTAGGCTCGGGCCATCTGGAGGTTCACGAACGGGACGGCGTGGGCCTCGTTGCGCCCGTGGAGCAGGCGGATGGCGCTGGCCTTGTGCTTGGTGGCGAGGGTCTGCTGGCGGCCCGTCTCGGTGTCCTCGCACCAGTAGGTCGCGCCGCGGCGGAAGAGGCGGAATTTTGGCTTCATAACGTTTGTTGTCATGAAGCATGAGGCACGCGGTCCGGCCCCGGCCACTGAACAGGCAACGGGCCTGTCCGGGTTCCGTCGGGTTCGTTCAGGCCCCGTTTTTACTGACGTTTTTACTGACAGTTAACGTCATCGACGGCCTTTTTTCGAACCCGACCCTCGGATTTCCGAGGAAAAGGGCATGGAGGCGAGGGTCGGAATCGGGCAACTGTCGCCCGACCGACAAGGCAAAATCGTCGATTTTGCGCGGGATTTCAAGAAAATCCGGCGGTACCCACCAGTACCCTTTTACCCTCATTTACTGAAGATTTCACTGGAGATTTTCCGCATTGGAAATCACGCCGTAGTCCTTCCTCCAAGGGCTCTACCGCCCCGAGCAATCTATGCTCAGCAGTTGCCGAGTAGAGTATGGGTCGTTTGGGGAAAGAGGGAGGGATTGAAGGGCGATGTTGCCTGGGTTGGAAACGAACTTCACAATGGCAAAGCTCACATGGACCAATAAACGGCGCATCGCGAAGTTGCGACAGACCTTACGCTAAGACAAGTGACTAAGGGGAGTCAGTGGTCCGAATTCTGGACCTCTGTCGAATCGCAAAGGATTCCCCGTCATTGCGATGTCGAGAAGGTCGGGCATGAATTATTTTAGGCTGCATCAGTCTACAAAAGTCGATAGGTTTAAAGGGTTAATCTGTGGTTTTCCATGCAGACTTTATGAAGTGGATATTTCGTAGGTGGCTTTCGGCCCTGATCGTGGCGGCTTGCTTGCCTCGCTGGAACGGTTTTGCCGAAACGACAACCGAAGCCCAGCGCGTTCTTCAGCAGTATTGCGCGGAGTGCCACGGGCGTGATGCAAAAAAGCCCCGAAAAATAAACAAAAAAGCGTATTTGGACGCAAAGACCACCCTGGCCGAGCTTGGGGAAGCCAATGCGATTCAAGCGGGTGGAGGGTCAGAAATCCTCGACCGGCTTCATGCCA
>CAITXU010000021.1 GCA_903896505.1 uncultured Verrucomicrobiota bacterium
ACCCGGATGAAGGACTATTTCGATGTCTGGTTGCTCGCACGTCGGTTTGATTTCCAAGACGATCGATTGGCGAAAGCCATCGCTGCCACTATCGACCGGCGCAAGACCGAGATTCGGGCGACTGTTCACCTGCGCCCAAGAAGACACAGCTCGACGTGACCTGGCCCGCTACCGGGAAGGCGATTCGACCCGATTTCGAACGATTCCCGGACGGAGCGAAAGTGGCTTTGGGGGATTGTAGAATCAGATTGAATCTGATAAACTGGAAGGATGAAAACGCTCAGTGTCACTGAAGTGTCGCGGAACTTCAGTTTGGTTCTGGATGAGGTCGAGCGCGACCAGCAGGAGGTCGTGCTCGTGCGCAATAAACGATCGATTGCCCGTCTGATTCCCGAACCGCAGGGACAGAATGCCCTGGAGATGCTGGGCGATTTGTATCGCAAGCTCGACGATGAGACCGCTGAGTTGCTTTCCAAAGCGATTGCCAAAGGGCGTTCCACCGAGGTGGGAACGCTCGCTGAACTCAAGGATCCATGGGCTTCCTGATCGACACCAGCCTCTGGATTGCGGTCGAACGTGGCAAACTCAGTGCGGCCGACATCTACGCCCTGACGCAGCAAGAACCGATCTACGTTTCTCCGATTAATCTTGCTGAACTCAGGTTCGGTATCGAGCTGATGACCGTGGAAGCGCAGAAACATCGCGCGCTTGCCATGCTTCGCCGCATTCGCAGGAAACCATTGGTCCGGATCACCGGAGAAACGGCCGAGACCTTCGGCGAACTGGCTGCTCAATTGCACGACGCAGGGAGAGGGCACGCGTTCCGTGTCCAAGACCTTTGGCTCGCGGCCCAGGCGGTGCAGCGCGACCTGACGCTGTTGACTGCCAATTTCAATGCTTTCAAAGAAATTCCTGACCTCAAAGTAGTTTCCTTCCCGATTCCGGACTGAGATGCCGATGCCATTTTCTGGAAGCGACCGTGTAGGCGTGGCGAGGAAATTTTCGAGATGCGACAATGGAAGGCGTTACCCTATTCCTCCGGACGATTTTGTCCGCGCCATCCTTTCAATCGCAAGCCCAACTCGACCAGCGCGCCGACCGCCAACGCATTTCCGAACCGTGAGCGTGCACGTGGAGCGCTCGCCTCACCAATACCGGTGTGCCGGTGAAGCCGATGAACGACGCATTCGGCAAGGCATCGCGCAGGTTGCTAGCGAAGCCGTAGGACAGCCGCGGTCCGATGAACACCTGTGTGGAGAAAATGCGCAGCTGTACCGTTGATTGTGCAGAACATGAGCCAAGGTGAGCCCGAGCCTAACATCGACATGCTCATCGTGTGCTACTGGGCGTGCGTTTCGGCCTCCTTTTCGAGGGATTCCTTCGAGTTTGTCGCGGTCACGGTCGATTCGTGCTTCGGCGACTCCGATCTTTCGACCGTGACGAGGACGGAGAGGATGTAGCGTGTCTTCATGACTGGTGGTCCGTCTCGGGAGTACCAGTCGTGGCCCGGTCGCGATTGCGAACACGGGTTTTGGCGAGTTCCAGCGGTGTTCTGCCAGTTAGTGGGCGGGTAGCGGTCCCCGGCACCGGCCCTTCCGGCTCAATTAACTCATTCATCTACAGCAGTTTGTAGATGGAGGCGAGGGTCGGAATCGTCCGTCAATCGCGCGGTTGACGGACCCAATATGCCCGCTTTTCCGAGGAAATCAACCCAATCGCCACCTCACCCAAGGTAACCAAAACATACCTTTTGGTGTCCGTTTTGGTGTCCGCTTTTTCACCATCGATTTGGAGTGATTTCCGAGGTGTCCGGGGTCGCAGCTGCACTCCATCCTCTCCCGCCTGTCTTCACCCAGGCGTGCTTTAACCCGTCGTGGTGTTTCCTAGAGCAGTGATCTTTGAAATCGCCTCGGACAACTTGTTTTCGACATCAGAAGCTATGATCCGCGTTGGTGCATTCGATGAGTTTGCTGAATCACGCACGCGCCAATTCTGGCAAGCGCAGCATTTGATTAAACGCTTCGGTGGCGCAGATATCGGCCAGCCTTGGCTCACCTCTCCGCCCGGGCTTGAGCAACTTCCGAGACTGCCCCTCACCGAACCGACCCGTGTGAGCGGCTCCAAGCCGAAACGGAGGCGTTTGGTTATGCCGTGAGTGGACATCCATTGGAATTATTCAGCGATGTGGCCAGGGATTCTTACTGCCCCGGCAACCGCCTCGGTGCATTCGTTGGCCAAACAGTCACAACCTGCGGCCTCGTCGTCGAACAACGCACACACCATCAAGTCACGGGAGAGCCGATGAAATTCCTCTCCCTTGCCGACTGGACAGGAATCGTCGAAACGGGATTGTTTGCCGATACTTTCACAACATATGGCCTCGCTACCGTGCGTTATGCCGTGCTTGAAGTGGAAGCGCGGGTAGAGCCTTTCGAGAATGGACGAGGGTCTACGTTACGTATTTTGCGGGCGTCCAAGCCGCGCGTTAGCCACGGCACATCGAGCCACTACGTTGAAGGGAAGCACTGAGGTTGTGGATTTTGTGAATCAACGAAGAGCCGCCAATAGCTGCTCGTAGCCTACTTTTGCGTTTTGGATCTCTTGAACTCCAAGCTTTTGGAGTTCAAGATAAAGCGATTCATAGACCTTGAATTCCGGTTCAATCATGTTCTTTTGCTGGCCGTTCTTAAGCATCCAATGCAAGTTCACAAAGGCTTCTAGGATTCGGTTTGCCAAATTGATGCGGAACGTTTGAACCGAATTGATACCTGCTGATACGTAAAACACCTGCTCATCCAAGTGAAAGAAATGCTCACCGCTTACTTTTGCGGCGATGGCCTTCAGCGTTTTCGAACATTGATTAGCGAGCTTGCTCGCTCCCGCTTCAATTTCTTCCAAAGTTGCCGTCGCTTTGAGCGTAGCGACATGAGCCACACGCAATTGTGGGGTGTGCTTCGAAGGAGTCGCAGCAGCCTTCAAATCCTGATAAATCTCATCACGATTCAGAGTCGCCACAGGAACTAGCTGCAACTCATTAATTGCAGTGCAGACACTTGAAAATAGCGCAGGTAGATGATGGCAGGAATAGACGTGGAGCGCCAAATCTGGCTGATCAACGAATCCTAGGAAGAAAGGGATTTCGAGACCGCGCAGGTAGTCGAGGTGCTTGGAAACGTCGAGCACTTCGGGCGCGCCTGTCTTGAGTTGGATCGCGAAGGAGCTCGTTGGAAAAAGTTGATCTCAATTATTCTTCCGCTCTTGCCGAAACAGGGTGCAGATAAAGTCAGTCCCGACATCATCGGAGGTTTTTGCTGGATTCGCGATGAACGAAATCCGTGAGAGAAGAAATTCAGCGAGCCGTTCATTCTCCCACCCAATCCTCGTATTTTTCAAGTGGCCCATTTATGTGAATCATCCTCAGTCATGGAAACAAAGTCAAAACCGGTTACGAAAGAACGTCTTAAACCGCGGATTCCCGAAGATCCTTCCGAAAGTCGGCGATGGGGACGAATCGGCCCGGCGACGTTTTGACCCTTCTGCTTCATTCGAGCACACCTTCCAGGTAGGGGCGCATGACGTTGAGCACCCGGCAGACGCGCGCGAAGCGGTAGAGGTCCTCGGTCGTCACTTGCTTCTTTTTCCAGGCGTCCTTCAGCGCCTCGATGGCGGTCTTGGTGCCGATCTGGTTTCGGAACTTGAAGCAGTCGGCCACTGTCTTGGCGGCGGAGTAGATCCGGACTGGCACCCCGGCGATGGTGTGCGTCTCGATGCCCTCGCGAAACGAAGGCCCGGAGAGGTAATGGACCTTTAGCGGGAGGGACTCGATTTGCGGGGTGCGGGAATGGCTTTCGATGGCGATCCAGACCGCCCCGGGGCTCTCGGTGGTCAGTTCATGGAACCGGAGCGCCGAAAGCAGGCAGACCACGGCGTCGGGCTTCCGCAGGGCGAGAAGCGCGAGGTCCTCATGGGACTCCAGGGGCGCATCGGCGACGCGGTAGATGCCGCGCCCCATTTCAATCAGCCGACCTTCGCGGGCGAGCTTGCGGATGCCGACCCGATGCAGCGGCGAGGAGCGTACCCGGAAGAGTGCTCCCCCTGTCATCACATCCCGCTTTGTTTCATGGTTCGGTTTCACTTTAGAGACTTTACCATACGTCGGTAGTTATCCGCAAGTGACGACATTCAAGACAGCTTCCCGTGACGGGGTCGGCTGCAACCGATGGAATGGGCTGTGCGTTGCGAGTAAAACCATACTTGAACTGTGTCATGTAGCTTATGCGTTCATGCAACCCACCAACAGCCTCTTGCCGTGTACACCGATGAGAGCAAGACTGCCCGGGAAAGCCCATCGACGGGGCCCCAGTCGCACGGATCGGGTCGCGGCCGAGAGGCGCGCGTTGCTTCGACCCTCACCGGCTCTAGCCCCATCGACGACCCTTCCCGGGTGGGCGGGCAACATGCATCGGTTGGACGGACGTGTCATCATGTCCTCCGCGGGAGCAGCGTGGCGGCAACTGCCTGTGGTCGGTTCAAATAGTAGAATCGTCGCGGAAGACCTCGGTCTCGATGTGGCGTTGCGCGGCGTGGCCAATCTTTTCGAGGAGGGGCATGATGGTTTCCCAGTCCTGGTCGCTAAAGGAGTCGAAGAGGTATTCGAGCCGTTTGGCGTTCGCCTGTTTCATCTTGGAAAGCTGCTGCTGGCCCGTTTTTGTAAGGGACAAAGGCTTGCCTCGGGTGCCTTCTGGTTTAGTCAGTATCTTCTCCTCGACAAGACGCGAAACCAAATCGTTTACGGAGCTTGGGCTGAGGCCGAAGAGCCGGCCGATGTCCTTCTCCGTGATGTTCTTGAAGTCGTTGACGACTTCGAGTGTCAGAAGTTCGCGTTCAGAGAACGGCGGGTCGCCAAGCTGGTGCGCCTTCTGCCACTCTCGAAAAAGGCGCGTGCGAAGGGAGATGGATACCAACCGGCTCAAGAATTCGGATTTCATGTCTATTTTGTCTCAATCGACGGATTTGCTACGGACTTAATTCCGAAATAATTTCGGTTTGTTGTTGACGTTTGCACGAACCTAGATACGGTGGCATTGCAGAAGCCAGAAATCAACGCCGATGTCGGAATCGGTAGCAGGAGTTGCCGGGCATCGGTGGAAAACAGCATCGCATCAAAGCCTATGCATACGTCAGTCAAGCAGAAGACCGACACGTTCGAGGCCATCATGGAACCTCTGACGCTCGGTCTCATCACCCCGAGCAAATACTACGAAGCGACCGTCAGCGGTGACGGACACTCCGCCACCGCGCGGAGCAACGACAAGGACGCGGCGGTTGCCTCTGCCCTTGCGAAATGGAGCAAAGACGACTCCGAGTAGGCGCACTGACACACATCCGGGGCAGTGCGAACGGAAAAGCGACATCATCCACAAGCGGCTCGTCGCCTATGGCGAGCCGCTTTTTTCGCCAAAATGAATACTCAACAACACGCTGTAGACCTGGCTGAGATTGTGAACCCGATGTCGGAAGGCGACTTCATGGGGTTCTACTTGCGCAAGGAATTCTGCCACATCTCCGGCGCTCGGTCGCGGTTCACGGCTCTTCTTCCGTGGGATACCCTCAGTCGAATACTTCACGAACATCGGGTTGATTACCCTCGCCTCCGGCTCATCAGAAACGGGGAGACGCTGCCGCCACTTTCATACCTGGAATACGTGACCGACCGACGTGGTACCCGCTTCGCCCGCGTTCGGCAGGATGGGCTTGCTCGTGAACTCGGGACCGGGGCCATGCTGCATTTCGCGGCGATTGACGAGGCGCATCAGCCCATTGAAGCCGTGGCAACCGCTCTTGGGGAACGACTAAAATCCAAAATAACCGTCAACATCTGTGCGGGTGTTCAGGACTCTCGGGGCTTCGCGACGCACTGGGACGGCCACGACGTTTTGGTGATGCAGGTCCACGGGCGGAAGTATTGGCGGGTCTACGGCACCACACAACCGCACCCATTGCGCATCGGCGTCGGAATGGATGCGACGCCCACTATGGACAAGCCCACGACGCCAACGTGGGAAGGGATGATTGAGGAGGGCGACGTGTTGTATCTCCCCCGAGGCTGTTGGCACTCGGCGCAGGGCACCGACGTGCCGACTCTTCATCTTACCGTTGGCATCATCAACCCGACAGGAATCGATTTCCTGAACTGGCTCGCGGGGGAATTTCTCACGAACGAGGTCTTCCGTATGGACCTCCCAGAACTTCAGCCAGGCGACTTCAAGGAACGTCACGCCAGTGCGCTCTGCAACGCGGTAGCCGCCGCTTGCACTGTCGAGACGATGGAACGATTTCTTGCGCTCACCCACGACAAGAACCGCCCCCCTTTGCCAATAACGCTTCCACGTGCAACTAAACCGCAGGATACAAAACTATGAACACCACACAAAGCAAGCAAACGGCGGAGCAGGCCATCGCGGCGCTCGACCTCCGCCCGATCAAGGTCAAACTGATGGACGCCCACGGCGGCGAAGACTGGAATCAGGAATACACGGACCACGTCGAAGTCTGGTATCGTCGGTTTCTGCTGCTCTCGCAGAAGTACCCAACGAAGCCAATTGTCGTAAACCAAGCCATAGATACGTTTTGGCACTACCACATTCTCGACACCCGGAAATATGCCGAAGACTGCCAGGCAGTGTTCGGCCATTTCTTTCACCATTTCCCGTATTTCGGTATGCGGGGCGAGCAGGACGCCAAGGACCTTCAGATGTGCTTCGGAGAGACGATGCAACTCATCAAGCAGGAATTTGGCGAGTCGCTTGAGGATGCGTTCGGTAGCCGTTGGGAGGCCGAGAATCGCCCGACTCGGACTGAACAGCCACGATTCAAGGGAGCGAGTTGCTCCGATTGTGGAGGTCCGAGCAATGCTGCAGGTGATGACGACAGCACCATCGCGTTCTTCCGCAATCGGCCGACGCTGTCCATCAAAGTCGCCTGACGCGACACGCCCTGGCTCGGGTGACTGGGAGGTCCTTGCCCTGGGGGTTGCGGCCGAAAACGAGTTCGCCCTCGACCGGCAGTTCGGCTTGTTTTCCGTCTATCGTGACCGTCACGACACCAAGTTCTGGATCATCACTGAGGCAGACCGTTCTTCCACGACCATCTTGTTGCCGGAGGACTACTGACCCGTGTCGGCCGGGGCAGATCAGCCCCGGTCACTTTTTTGGCCACCGGTTGATTCGACTACTTTGGTCCGGACCCGGATCACAGGGACTCTCGATGACGCTTCCAAGAGTTCTCTTACCTGAGGAAGCAGGTCGCTACGGCGTTCATTGTCCTCCGGAAGTCGCAGGAACGCACCTTCGGCAGCTAGGCCTGCCCGAAAGGCAGCCCGCCGCTTTTTGAGCCCGTAGTAGGAGACGGCCAGATTGAACTGGGCCACGCCCAGAACCTCATCATCGGTCCGGCGGAGCTTTCGTTGAATGGCGATGCATTCCTGCACCGCCGCCTTGGACAGTTTCAAGGCTTCCGGATAGTCACTGGCTTGGATCGCTTGGCTGGCCCAGTTCACCCATGTCCAGATGCATCGAAACCCAAACTGTGCGGGGTACATCCGGGCCAGGTCCCGGAGGATGCGGCCGGCTTCCCCACGGACCTGCCGGACCCGGGCGTGGTCCCCCTGACATGCTGCAACCAAGGAAAGAATGTCGGCGGTGGCGAAAAAGTCCTCGATGAAGGTGCCGCGATCCCCCGCCACGATTCGGGTGAGGATGCTCCAAGCTGCTTCGGCAGTCTTCCGCGCCTGATGGTTCGCCCCCGCGTTGAATTCGGCGCACGCCAGAAACATCGCGACATGGGCCTGGTCGGCCTCGTGGTCGCGGTTGGAGTCCCCCATTTCCGTAAAATGATAGGCTTCGCGCAGTTCGCCCCGTGACCGCAGATGAGGACTGGTATCCGTGCCCACCCGTCTCGGACGCGTCAAGTCGGTCGGGGCATTGGTGGAAGCCTTGAGACGGTTTCCCTCCCGGGACCAGATGATGAAATACCATCCCGCCGGATCACTTCCATCGAACCGGGCCAACATTGCCGGGGATAACTCCACGGAACGGTGCCCGGGACGCATCTCGCCCTCGGGATTGCCCCGAAGCGCATGCGCCAACTGGTGCCACCAGACCTCGGAACCGGAATTTCCACGGAACATGGGCGGCGTTCGCTGCCGTTCATCGGAACTCACGGGGGGCACCATGGGCGCGAAGTGAGGCCCACGCCGGTAATCCCCGCTAACCTCCGCCACGCGACTTTCAAGTTCCAGGTCAATCTGACCGAGACGATGACTGCGATGAAGCTCCCAGGCGGTGAAACCAAACCCAATCAATACCAGTGTGAGAAGAAATCCCAGCCAGAGTTGAAGGCGCCACCGCAGGGATTGGGGCAGGAGGTTCCAGTTCATGCCTCGATGCAATAACCCTGGCCGCGGCGGGTGGTGATCACTTCGGCCCCCAGCTTCTTTCGGATGCTGAAAATGTGAACATCGACCAGATTCGAGAGGGTATCGTCGTTTTCGTCCCACAGGTGCTCGTACAGTTGCGTGCGGCTGACAACCTCCCCTCGATGCAGCAGAAGGTATTCAACAATCGCAAATTCCCGGGCGGTCAGGACCACGGGTGCTCCGGATTTGCGGACCGTTCGGGAGCGGGTGTCAAACTCAAGATCGCGGATTTCCCATCGGGATACGGCCTGTCCCGAGGCGCGTCGTATCAGGGCACGGACGCGGGCCAGCAATTCCGGCAGGTCGAAGGGTTTGACCAGATAGTCGTCGGCACCGGAATCCAGGCCACGTACCCGGTCCTGAGGATGGTCACGGGCGGTGAGCATCAGCACCGGGGTGCGCTTGGAGCGACGCAATCGGTCCAGCACCGTCCAACCATCCAACCCCGGCAGCATCACATCCAGAACCAGGGCATCGAAGTCCTGGCTTTCGGCCAGAAAGAGTCCATCGGAACCGTTGTCGGCCAATTCGACCACATAACCTTCCTCCCGCATGGCCTTCGCGAGGTTCCGTGCGAGCCGCGGTTCATCTTCGATCACCAGTATCTTCATCGACAGCTCCTTTCATCGGAGAGGCGACAGTCTGGACAGGCGTGCATGAAGTCGCGATGAAGATTCCATGCCTTGCAGAATTCTGGCCGACTTAATCCAGACTTCATCGACGTTATGGCAGGCTGACCCACGTTCCGAACTGAATCTCATGAAGCATGTCATTCTCATGGCCCTGGCGGGCCTGACCGCCTCTCTCGCACCGGCTTTGGCCGACGACAAGTGGGACATCTCAAAATACGATGTCTCGAAACTGCCACCCGCTGCCAAGCAGACCAGCCTTACCTTTGCCAAGGATATCAAACCCCTGTTTGATGCCTCCTGCACACGCTGCCACGGCGAGGAACGCCACAAGGGCGATTTCCGCACCGACAGCCTGGCGGCTGTCTTGAAAGGTGGCGAAGACGGGAAAATGGTGGTTCCGGGCAAGAGTGCGAAGAGTCTCCTCCTCGTCTCCGTCGCCCAACTGGACCCGGAAACGGCGATGCCGCCGAAACGCCGCCCCGGTGGACCTGGAGGCCCGGGCGGACCCGGTGGTCCTGGCGGCCCCGGAGGACCCGAACATCACGATCGACCTGAAGGCGGTCCAGGACGGCCCGGTGCCCCCGGAGCACCGGGTGCCCCAGGCGGGCCGGGCGGCCCTGAACATAAGGATGGGCCCGATCATCACGATGGACCGGGAGGTCCCGGTGGCCCAGGGGGTCCCGGACGGGGTGGTCCGCCACCGAAACCGTTAACTCCAGAACAAGTCGCTTTGGTGCGTGCGTGGATAGATCAAGGTGCCAAGTAGCAGGGATCGGGGTGCCCGGCGTTCACGTGCCGTCCGGGCATCCCAAAAGCGATGGTGTGCGGGCTGATGAGAGAACGGTTGAGGCCGTGTGTCGTGTATCCGACAAACTGCAAGCTATTTCGGATACCCGACACTAGCGTGGCGAACGTGACTTGGCTGTACAGAAACAGGCATTCTTCCCCTTGATCAGCGGATTACATTAATTACAGTCCCTTGAACGGATTCCACCATGGCAGCCACCAGCGTCATCAGCCTCCGGATTCCACACGGTGAGGTCGACAGGCTAAACAAAATTGCACGGCGCACCGGCCGAACCCCAAGCGAGATAGGTGCCGTATTCCTGAGCGAATCGATTCGGCGCTCGGATTTTGCATTTATTGAGTTCAGAGATTCAGAGTCGGGGCGCCAGCCTTATATTCAAGGGACCCGTCTGGCGGTATGGCAGGTCATCACAGTGCTTCGTTCCTATGAGGGCAATGTTGATAAGGCGGCCGTCCATCTCAAGTGGCCGGAGGCCAAGGTTCACGCAGCGGTCGCCTACACCCAGGCGTTTCCAGTTGAAATTGAAGAAGCAATCAAAGAGAACGAAATCGTCGATTTTGAAACACTTTCGCGGCTTCTCCCTGGCATCCAACGTTTTCCAGTTCGAAGTCTCTCCGAAATTGGGAAGTAATCGATGCTGCATCTTCTTACGGACGAGCAAATCGCCCCGGATGTCGTGGTGGCGGCCAAAATCCGATGTCGTGAGATTTCTGCAGTTTCACTTCTCCATTGGATGGACGGCCATTTCGTTAGCGCCTCGGATGAAGAAGTGCTTCGGGAAGCAGCCCGACAAGGCTTGACCTTGGTTTCATTTGAACTGAAGACCATTCCCCTGCTGCTGAGGAAATGGGGTGATCGAGGCATCGACCACGGAGGAGTCATCTTTGTCGATGGCAAGAGTTTTGCCCAAAACCATATCGGCGGTATTGCCAAGGCTTTGGTCGACCTTTGGAACCATCGGGGAACTCAGGATTGGAAAAACCAGTGTTTCTTCCTATCCCCGAGAGGTCAGTAATCACTACGGTTGGACTAACAGGAAACGCCCTTCTTAAAGGAATAACTCCATGCCTCGACCCTGATTTCTTGGATAGAGCCTGGCTCAATCTCGAATCGAGTTCGGTCGATCTCGAGGGTCGTTTTACCGAAATAGCCCGCAGTTGTAAGCATTTCAGTACCACGACATTAGACAATGCCCGAATGGCGACTCCCGGGCACGCCTCCATGCGGCATCGAATCGATGCCTTGCCCAAGACCCAATACCCTTTAACCTCTAACTACTTTGGCCACCGAGCTTCATCGCAGCCGGATAAAGGAGCCGACGGATGTCACCCGGCTTCAAACGGAGCATATTGCCACTTCCAGCGCATCGCTGGGATGGTCCGGGTTTGGACTCGATTTGCGCGATCATCAGAGGCCTTCGTCAGCCACCTTTCCACACGGATTCCGGCAGGTCATCGTTGCCTTACACCTGACCAGTCCCGGTGAGTTTCGTCTGGACGACGGACGCCACGATCATATCGGGCACGACCTGCCGACCTCGCTCACGTTTATCCCCGCCCGGATTCCATGCGCTCTCTCCTGGAGCCTCCCCTGCACGACCCTTCATCTTCGCTTCGATCCCGATTTCCTGGAGGGGGTATGGTCTGAGATTGACGGAAGCCCTGTCGATACCGCCGATCTGACGGCCTATGTCGGCCCGGTGGAGGACCGCCTCGTTCGACTGGGAAAGGACCTTCTGGCCGAAGTGCGCGAACCGGGAATCGGCGGACGGCTCTTTGCGGAAACACTGGCCCAACAGGCGGCTGTCCTGATTCGACGACAATTTGTCTCCGCTCCCTTTGATTCAACCCAGGGAATACCGCCCCAGGCATCCATGGGCATCCGGCGTGTGAAGGCCTTCATGCGTCAGGAATTGAGCCGTGACCTGCCGTTGGAGGAACTGGCCAGAGTCGCCGGGCTCAGCCGCTTTCATTTCATTCGTGAATTCCGCCGGACGACCGGCGAATCGCCGCACCGGTACCTGATGAATCTTCGGGTCCTCCGGGCAGAGGCGCTCTTGCGAACCAAAGGAAGAACCCTGTCTCTGGCACAAGTGGCCGCCGACACTGGTTTTTTCGATCAGTCACACCTCACCCGCCATTTTCGCCGAGCCCTGGGAACAACTCCGGCGTCCTTATTGAAATAAAGACTTAGCCCCTCTGATTCATAAGGTGAACGTTGTATCACTCTCTACTTGGCGCAACGAGGTGAACTTCGAGTATCGGATTCAGACCAGCGAAAGCCATTTGGACAAACTGCATCGCAATTGCTTTCTAGCCCGGTAGAGCCGCGATTCGATGGCTTTCACGGAGGTATTCAAGAGTCCGGCCGCCTCCGAAAGCGTCCGTTCCTCCAATTCGCAGAGAACGACGGCTTCCCGGAGCTCGTCCGGCAATCCAGCAACCGCCTCCCGGACAGCACTTTGCTGCTCCGCTCTCAGGGCGTTTTGGTCCGGCCACGTCGCTGTTGAAGCCAGAGCGTCGATCGGTCCCGGACTCCCGTCAGGATGGTTGGCTTCCATGGATATCTCCGGTCGCCTGGACCGCGACCGAAGCTGATTTCGCGCCAGATTTCCAGCAATGGTCAGGGCTGCGATGGTCAGTGCCGCGGCGGCAACGATGGGCTTGAGGGATTTCATAATGGTGTGTGTGAGGTGGTTCATTGGGCGGCCTTTACTGCCACCCTTCACCACGGCCTACACCGCCCCGCACAAAATCCCTCGGAATTTCTCGAACAATTTTCGGTCCAGTGTCGTGTATCCGAAATAGCTTACCGTTTGCGGCGAGGGATTTTCGGAATTACGACACCAGCTAATAGACGACCACGAATTCGCCGTCGTCCCGAGCAAACGCCGCTGGAAAGCTCCATACGGGCAAATCGGGCAGAATCGCCTCGGTTCCGACACGGTTTCCGTCCAAGTCCAACCGGCACCAGACCACTTTCCCGCCTCTTTGCCATCCGGTGTCCTCCGCCCAAGTGCACAGGACTTCTCCCTTGCCGTTGATCGCGAGGGTGGGATGTTTTGCCTTTCCGCGGGTCGATACGGTCTTGACGCTCGCCATCGTCTGCGTTTGGGGATGAACCATCGCGAATCGGATGGTCCCCTGGGTTTCCCAAGCTGACACCAACCCCGTCGATGATCGGGCCAGAGAAGCGCTGCTCATGGGACAGGCCGCAGTCATCCACGGGTCGCGGAAAACCGGTTCGAAGGTGTTTCCATGATCAATGGACCATACCATCGTGGCTGACCTGTCGGAGGCGGTCAGGGCCGAACGGTATAAAATGACGACGCTTCCGTCGGGGTTGGCGATGGCTCGCAAGGAGCAACATCCACAGACGCCCCTGGCGATACCGATGGACCGCTCGGAGGTGAAGGTCACTCCGTCATTGGTCGATGTGGCGACAAAAACGCGACGATCGGATTCGGACGTCTGTTCAGATTCAGGTGCTGCATGCCAGACGACATGGACATTTCCCGCAGGATCAGCCGCGACCGAGACACCACCGTCCAAAAGTGCGGTTTTTCCCAACAAATTGATTTCCTGCTCGAATGCCGTTCCCGCGTCGTTCATTCGGGAATATAACAGTGGAACTCCCCGGGCGTCCTTTCCCTTGGACGATGATGATCCGTTCCAGACGACATGAACCCGACCATTGCGTCCCACCGCGATCTGAGCCCCTCGAATGGTTCCGATGGCAATGGCATCGCCGCCCCGGTGATTGACGCTGAATGGAACCGAGTCATTGGTTCGCCCCCCTTGGAACTTCTGATACCAGACATCGCAGGCCTCCGGTTTGCCCTGAAGCCAGACCATGTGAACTGAGCCGCTTTCATCCGTGACCACAAATGGCTGCATGGCTCCCAACGGAAGGCGTAGAACCTCGACTGCATCGACGGATACTCCACCCAAAACGACACCGAACCACCACCAGCAAACCAGGCGTAGATTCATCGCTTGGACAGGAGAAGAACGAGGCGGACTCCAATGATGGCTGCGGTGACGAGAAGAGCGACGCCGCTGAACTGGGACAATCGACGGAGCGAATTCGGAGAAAACCGCCCACTGCCCTGACCATGGGAGATGCCCCAGGCCAACACAGAAAACCAGCCAAAACTGGCAACCGCAACCCCGGCGCAGAACAACCCCTTGCAGACCCAAACCGGTTCCAAGGCATGATGAGCGATCAATGAACCGGTGATGCCTATCCACAGGAGTAGGACTCCGGGATTTCCCAACACCCGGATGAATCCGGTCCAGAATCCGCTCGTGGGATGAAGCTTTCGCTCGACGAATTCCTCGACCGAATTGTCGACGTGAACCGGACCCACGCGGAGGTATTGAATTCCAAGCCAGAGAACGAGAAAAAAACTGATCAGCTCCATGGCTGCCTGAACCACCCGGTGTTCAAGGAACCCCGAGAATCCGGCGAAAGCGATGCCACAATAGACCGACTCCATCAAGACCGCCCCCAGAGTAATCAAGAGCGAACGACGAAAACCGTGTTTCGCCGCCTCATTGATCACGGTCACATTGATCGGGCCTCCCAAGGCCGATGTAATGAAACCAGCCAACAGCCCCCAGATGGAGGCCTCCAGCATTTCAATCCAATCGACCATTAGCGCTCTTTGGGTCCACCCGGCGGCATGGACAGCGTGACGGTCGCCCCTGCTCCATCCTCATCGTCGGGTTCGTCGTCCGCCTCGATCTCGCGTTGCACCTTGCGCGAAATACTTGGGCGGACAAACCCGTAAAGCAGATAGGCGGTAAAAATCAGTGGGGAAACAAAGGGAAGAATATTGCGCCAGAGGAGAAAGAACAATCCCACAACGACCACAATCACCAGAGTCTTGACGAATGGATGCTGGGTTCGCCAGCCGACGCTCTTAAAGGTGGGATACTTCACCTCACTGACCATCATTCCAGAAAGGAAAACCAAAATGGCGGGCAGACAGAATCGGAGGACCGTCAACGGCAGCTCGGTTCGATACCACTCGATCAGGAACAGGGTGAGTGAGGCCACCATCGCCGCAGCGGCAGGAATTGGGAATCCAACAAAGTACTTTCCTCCCCCGCCGGGCCCGGGAAGCGAAGCCAGACAATTGAAGCGGGCCAATCGAAACGCCCCGCAAATGACGTAGACGGAGGCGATAAACCAACCAACCTCCGGATGACTCCGGAACACCTCGCGAAGAACAACCCGATGTACCAGAAAAGCCGGGGCCACCCCAAAGCTGACAATATCCGCCAGCGAATCAAACTCGCGACCGAAGGGACTTTCCATGCCTCCCATTCGTGCCACCCGGCCATCCAGCAGATCGCAAATGCAGGCCAGAAAAATATAGAAAAGGGACTCCTTGATCGCGGTGTAATTCGTATCGGAGAGATCGGCCTCGACGATGCGTGTCAGCGCCAGGAACCCGCAGAAGAGATTGGCCGCAGTCAGCAGATTGGGAAGCAGGTAAATCCGCAGGCGAGGGTCTCCCGAGAGGGATGCCACGGGACGATGGGCGGATTCGGACTTCATCTTAAAGGCGGGCGACGACGGTCTCTCCTCCCGTCACCCGGGTTCCGACTTGGATTTGGAGAGCAGCGTTCAAAGGGAGGTAGAGGTCAACCCGGGAACCGAATTGAATCAAGGAAATGCGTTCACCCCGGGCAACGGTTTCACCCGATACGGCCCACGGAAGGATACGGCGCGCGATGAGACCGGCAATCAAACGGACGGCTATCGGTGTTCCCGCAGGATCGGCGGCGGTCAGGCAGAGCAGGACATTCTCGTTGTGGGCTGCACTCTCGGTTTTCAACGCATTGAGAAAGAGCCCGGGCGTATAACGAACCAGATCGACGCGTCCAGCCACCGGTGCCTGTTGAACGTGGACATCAAAGACCGATAGGAAGATGGAGATGCGCTGGCAGGTACGACTCGGATCGGTCGGCCACGGCACCTGGTCGATCACGTCCACTTTCCCATGGGCCGGCGCGACCACCAGCCGGGAATCCGCAGGGACCTGCGGTTCCGGGTCCCGGAAGAACCAGAGCACGAAACCCGTAAATACAACCGCAAGCCCAGCCAGGGTGGTGGGAAGCCAGGATAACCCAGGCCAGAGTAACCAAAATGCGATGGCCACCATGATTGCTGGGCCAATCGTCTTGGCGAGGAGGAGGGTGGCGGCTTTTGCCGCCCGACCGGAATGCTTCACCTGCTGAATTTACCGGGACCCAATGGCCAAGGGGAAGCGCCAGATTGGAATTATCGTGAGTTCCGTCAGGCCGCAGCCTTCATTTTTTGGGGCTCGGCTTTGTCCGAAGCTCCGGCCAAAGTGGCTCGAAGTCAGGATCGGCGAGCGCTCTCTGGCGCAGTTCGCCGGCATCTCCCCGGCTCAGCGCGACTGCCCACCAACGCCGGGCCTCCTTCAGATTCCCCAGTTGTGCCTGATAACAGGCCAGATTGAAGGGAATGGTCGTGTCTTCCGGAAACAACAATCCGGCGGGCTCGAGCAACATTAACGCCTCGGCGAGGCTTCCACCCGGGTACCGCCGGGCGGCATACGAGCGGCTGACCCAGGCAGCCTCTTCGTCTGGAGCCTTCAGCACCCAGGTCTTTGCGACCGCAAGGGCTTCGGTCCACGCGAGCTGTTTCGAGTAGAGCGAGTATTGAAGCCCAAGAATCCAAGGGTGTTCCATCAACTCCGCGGGGAGAACCGCAAGCTCCGACAAGCCTTCGGCCGGAAGCCCCAGCTCCAACCAACCCACGGCCGCGAGCAACCGTTGGTGATAGGGATTCAGGAGCGCTTCCATCGAGGAGAGAAACTACCTTGGATGGGTAAAGTCCGGCAAGAACCACCCCACGCCATCACTTGCCCCCGGCATCCGCTTGCAGCAGGAAGTCTCGCAATTGAGGAAGGCGATCGGTGTTCACCAAGTCCACGCCCGACCAGTAAACGACGTTCCACAATTCCGGACGGTCTGGGATCGCCCAGAAACGGAGGCGACGTCCCTGCTGGTGGGATCGCCGGATTAGGGCATGGAGTCTTTCCTGCTGGTCCGCTGGAAACATTCCCTGGCCTCGCCAGGCAAAAAGCGATTCCCACGATTCGCTGACCAATGGAGCGAGCGTGACCGGCCAATTCTGATCCAATGCCTCGATGGGACCATCCAGGGCGCAATCGCGGTCGCCGTCCGCCTTGACCAGTTCGACGGGACGATCTCCCGAAAGCACCACGGTAATGGCCCCGGCGGTGACATTGGTGCCGGTGTAGTGGGTCCAAATGGGAGCGAAGCGGTGCAGTTTCTCCTTCAGAACCGGATAGATACCGGTGCCGTTTTCCTTGATGTCGATGAGGAGGGTGAACGGAGCGGGCCTTGCATAGACGCTCCCGCCATGGGCTTTCACCCGTTCCGCCAACGGCTCCAAATACAGGCGGTCCAGAGTACGCTCATTCTTGAGTCCCAGACGCGAATGAGCCACCAGCAGCTCTCCGTCGACGAGAAAGATGTCGGCTTCGACGGAACAAAAACCACAATCGAGCGCATCAAGGAGGGGTCGCCGGTGCTCGTAATCGTTATGGGCGTGAGCGCGGGTCAGTGGAACGGGATTGGCCAACGGAATAGCGGCACCTGCTGGTGTTGATTCTGCCGCCCGGAGGGTAACGGCCAGTCCGACGGTCAGTGCAACAATGGAAGGCCGATGAAGGAATCGGAAGGTCATTCCCCATCCCGCCACGTCGAGCCCTCCCAAAGCAATCCCAACCCGGGCTTGCCGCATGACATTTCTGCGTCAAACTCATAAGTAAATCTATGAAGAGGTCGACTTTATCTCCCCGTTCCAAAGGGTTCGGCATCATTGGGCTGGCGATTGTTGCACTGCTCCTCGCGGCGGGAGGTTGCACCACCTCGTCTTCTTCCTCGTCTTCCCCAGCCTCCAAAGAATCAGTGGGAGCCCATCTCACCACTGATTTTCTCCAGGCAGATGCCTACGCCGACGTGCGACTCTCCGGGCGAACCCGGGACGACAGTCTGGACGTCATCGAGACCACCTTCACCCGGGTGCTCCAACAGGAATCCCGCCGTTTTCCGACGGGCTCGACGCTCAAGGTCAAGTTCACGGAGATCGATCTGGCCGGATGGATTCCACCCAGCCGGGGAAACGATGTTCGGGTGGTGTCCAGCGCCTACCCGGCCCGTTTGGAATTCGACTATAGCTTGAGCGTTCCCAAGGGAGGCTCGACGGTGGAACAATCGGACCATGTGAAGTTAACGACCTTCAGCGACCTGACCTGGGGGGATGGTTCCCGCAACCAACCGTTGGCCATTGAGTCCAAGCTGCTGAAGGATTGGCTGCGTGGGGTGGCGGCGAAGGTCCGTTAATGTGCCGCCTCCGGTGTCCTGTTAGGTGGCTCGAAAGAGAGGGTATCCGCAGATGGGCGCAGATTTTTGCGGATTTTGAAAATCGGCGAGACTCACGTCCAGCCGCCAAGGGACGCGCTCCTGCAAGTCCCCAATCATTGCAGGGATCATCACCGCTCCCGTTCTAAATACACCTCGGTAGAGAGGATGCCGCCTAGCTTTGGCTCAATCGTTTCACCGGGGCATCGAAGAACATCCCGTGGGCCTCCTCAAGGATTTCAGGCAATCGCGCCGCGAAGGGACTCGACTTCAGGACCTCCTCCAATTTCGTCTGAACGGCATGGGCCATGTGGTTTCCCGGAAACCAGTGGTCACCACTCCCCAACAGATTGTACCGGGCCTTCCCCCACTCGATCAGTTCCAACGGTTTTCCGTAGGTCCATAGGCGCAAGATTTCCAGGATGTTGATTTCGCCAGGAATTCCGTGGTACTCGGGCAACCCTTCAGTCCAACGTTGACACCAATCGGCTCCCAGGACCTTTTCCATTTCAACCCGGAGTCGGACTTCAATGGGTGCAATCACTTCGGCGGCGCGCTCATAGAATTCCAGGCCCGCAATGTGTTCGTCAAAGTCACTCGGGCGGGCCGCGCCGAGGCTCAACGTGTGCACCTCGGGTCGAGCCAGGCAGTAGAGGTCGTTGAACTGCATCGGGGTGAGCGGGGCGCACAAGGACCGCATCTTGGGCAGGGGACGATAAAGTTGTCCCCCCTTGTCATTGGGGCTGATGATGAAGACACCCATATCGAGCCGATTTGCCTCCTGCACACAGCCCCAGTTCAAGTCATTGACGAAGTACCAGTGCAGGTTGACGTAGTCGAAGCGGTTGGACTGGATGGCGGCGAGAATGACTTCGGGCGTGGCATGCGTGCTGAAGCCGACAAATCGGCAGCGACCGGCGGCACGAAGTTTTTCGGCAGCGTCCACACACCCGCCCGGGCGGAGTGCCCACTCCAAATGTTCGGCATGATTGATGCCGTGAAGGGAAAGCAGGTCGACGTAGTCGAGACCCAGATAGTTCATCGAGGTGTCGAAGGTCTGGAGGAACTCGCCGGCGGTGGACTTGGGCATCACCTTGGTTTGAACGATCAGTTTTTCTCTTGGAAACTGGCGAAGGACGGGTCCCAACTGCATCTCGGATGAACCGTAACCCCGGGCGGTTTCGATATGATTGATCCCGAGTTCAACCGACCGATGAATGGTCGCTTCCAAATTGGCCTGGCCTGCAGGAGGAACCTCGGACCACGGGATATCCTGCCATTGATGCTGGTAGCGCATGCCTCCGCAGGAAAACACGGGCATGGCGAGCTCGGTGCGACCAAAGCGGCGATAGTTCATCGGCCCGAGGGTGCCATCCCGGCGATGCGACGGCAAATGGACAGGCATCGAAGGTCTAAAATTTCACAGGTCGCTTGTAGGGACCCGGATTATCCCCTTGGCAATCAGCCCCGGGGACCGGTCAATGAGGGACGCATGGCCCTTCACGTTCTTGTCGCTCCCGATAAATTCAAAGGAACCCTGACTGCGCAGCAGGCGGCTGGAGCCATCGTCAATGGATGGTGGGCCTCCCGACCGCAGGATGAGATGCAAATGCTGCCCATCAGCGATGGGGGTGAAGGGTTCGGTGAGCTCATGGCCTCGATGATTGAGGCCACGGAACAGATCGCCGCCACCGTCGATGCCGCGCACCGCGAAGTGGCCGCCCGCTGGTGGTGGCACGCCGATTCCGCAACAGCCATCATCGAGTCGGCGCAGGTGATTGGACTCGCCATGCTGCCGCAGGGTCGGTTTCACCCGTTCGAACTCGATACCCAGGGTTTGGGGAACGTGATCAAGGCGGCGGTCGCCGCCGGTGCCCGCACCATTCTCATCGGAATTGGAGGCAGCGCCACCAACGATGGAGGCTTCGGGATGGCAGCCAACCTGGGCTGGCAATTTCTGGATGACCAGGACCGACCGATTGATAAATGGCCGAAGCTCAACAAGCTGACGCGGTGGATTCCACCGACCGATCCCATTCAAGGAGTCGATTTCATTGTTGGTGTCGACGTGGAAAATCCGCTGCTGGGTCTGAACGGTTGTACTCGGATTTACGGACCGCAAAAGGGCCTCATCATCCAGCAGGCTGCGGTTGCCGAGGCGGCCTTGGAAAAGCTGGCCTTCCAGGCCCGCGAATTGGTCGGGTTTGACATCTCGGTCGAACCCGGATGCGGTGCGGCCGGCGGCCTGGGGTTTGGACTGCGCGTCTTCCTCGGAGCCACCATGGAATCCGGATTCGAAATCTTCTCCCGTCAGGCAAAACTCGATGAACGAATTGCTGCCGCTGACCTGGTATTAACCGGTGAAGGAATGATTGATCGACAGAGCCTGATGGGGAAAGGCACCGGGCGACTCGCCCAACGTTGCAAAGCCCTGGGGAAACGATGCATCGGATTCGGCGGCATGGTGGAAGGGGTAGCCCGTTCGCAGACTGCCGACCGGCTATTCCATTCCGTTCACGACCTGGCCCCGGGTCTGACGAGTCCCCTCGAGGCGCGCAAGAATGCCGCCCTCTGGTTGGAGCGACTGGCCAGCAAGGTCGCGGGGGAATACAACTGGGCGTGAGGTCGGAGTCTCCGGTTCGCGGGTAGGTGTCGCCCTAGAACCACGGGCCTGGCAAGAGCCTTGCTATCAAGGTACTTTTAG
>CAITXU010000022.1 GCA_903896505.1 uncultured Verrucomicrobiota bacterium
AAGTCCCTCTTTCAGAGGGACATCCAAGGGTGGGACGCGCTCCCGCAAGTCCCCAATCATTGCAGGGATCATCACCTTTCCTGGTCTCAAGGTACTTCGGCGTCACCCGAGCCATTGAACAACGCCTACCAGGTGATTCAGACCCCGTTGTACCCAGCCTTACCCCGGAGTACCACGTTGGGGGGGCTGCTGTATCGACAATTTGCCGAAGACCAGGCTGGTTGGAAAACCTGCGCGATTCGGATCGCCGCCGGTCATCTCCTTGATGAACGTCCTTTTGTGGAGGTTTTTCCTATTCATGACCGCCTCACACCAGCCCAAGCCAGCAAAGCCAGACCGATGGGTGTTCCCGTCACCGACGTCGGCACCGCAGCTACCGCCCCAAAGAACAGGGCTTTGAGTAAGGCTGTCCTCCGGCTGTCTTGTCGAAATCGGCGTTGAAGCCAATAGGTGGGCACGGCCACGCTCAGGAAGCTGAGCGGTATGGTCAGAATCCAGGTCAGCACGAGCCAGTCTTCCAAGGCCCAGAGATTATCGACCACCACCAGCAAGGCGGCAGCGGAAGGATGGAAAGGAACCTGCCCGGACTTTCCACCCACCGGAGGGGTTTCGCGGGTGGTCCCCGCCTCACCCTCCTTCGGTGCAACAACGGCCGGCACCAGGACTGGCGGCTCCGGCCTTCGGACTTCCGTCACCGCTCTAGTGACATCCGGTCCAAGCGTATTCCCGTTCGATGGTCCTTCCACAGTTCTATCTTTCCATCAAGAACATCAGCGACTGCTTCTCTCATTTCAACGCCGACATCCCTTTTTTCGAGATTTGGCGTCCAGGCTATCCAACCCACGAACCAAGCACTTCCAAAAAACCGCTTTTGACCTGACCGGTTGATTCGTCTGCAACCTAATGAATCACAGTCACATCGGTAGGGCGAGGCTCTAGCCGAGCCGCGGCGGTCCGTACCACGTCCCTTCACACGCCGACTCACCCTACGGCCCGGCAGGCCTGGAGGCCCGCGACACAGCAGCGCCCCGCCCGAGGCGCTCGGGGTCAGGCCGGATATAACTTGAGTCGAATTGGGTGGTGGGCGTGCCAGAGACGGCCTGCGGCTTTGACCGTTGCGCGTCGACCCCTTCACCCAATCCTTCTTTCTCTGTGTTCTCTGTGCGATCTGTGGTTGATCCTCAAGACGGTATACGCGGGTCAAACCACAGAGTGCACAGAGAGCTCAGAGAACCACTTGGTTTCAATGGCGTTGGTTTGGGGCGACTGGGCCGGGCGAAAAGCTGTTATTTGGAAGGATTGGAAACCTGCACTACAGCGCGTGCCCACCAACAAGTTCGTCAGGTTCGTTATGCCGTTCCATCATGTCGTCTGGTCATCAGGTACCCCTAGCCTTCCAAGAGCCACAGTTCCGGCATCGGATGGGTACCAATAACTTGCCAATGACCTTGAACAACCCCCTGCCGGAGTGGTTATACCGGGATGCTCACGGGTCATTCACGGTCACTCCATCGTCGCTGGAGCTGTGCCCAGCGGGCTCCGGCGATCATTGACCACGTTATTCACAACCACTACTAATGGCTTCCTCTTTCTAGAAAAACCACAATACTTAGGGCTCGATGAAAATCAGCATCGCCAAGGAGCAATTGCTCAACGGGCTTCAGGCCGTCCAGAATGTGGTCGGTACACGAACGACTCTACCCATCCTGTCGAACGTCCTGCTTTCGGCAGCAGGCAACCGTCTTGAACTCACCGCCACGGATTTGGACGTCACCATTTCCTGCTCGGTGGAGGCTACCGTCCACACGCCGGGTCGGACGACCATCCCGGTCAAGAAACTGATGGGTATCGCCCGGGAACTTCCCAATGGGGACATCGACCTGGAGGTGGATGCTAAAGCCGTCTGTGCCCTTCAAGCCGGATCGTCCTATTATCGGATCAATGGGTTGTCTGCCGATGATTTTCCCCCGATACCGGTCTTCAAGCAATCACGGGCGGTCACCTTGGGCCAGGACCAGCTGCGGGCCATGCTGAAGCGGACCAGCTTCGCCGTCTCGAACGACGAAAACCGCTACGTCCTGAACGGCATCTTTTTCAGTTTCAAGGACAAGAAGGCAACGTTGGTGGCGACGGACGGTCGCCGACTCGCCTTCACCGATGAGGACGCGGAAATCCCGGAAGAAAACCAGGCCGATTTCATCGTCCCGACGAAGGCCATCAATGAGGTCAACCGATTGGTGGGGACCGTAGGGCAGGTCGAGATCAAGTTCTCGGAAAACCAGGTGTCGTTTGCCATGGCGGCCGAAGGGGTTCCAGGGGCCTTGATCATCTCAAAGTTGGTGGAAGGAAACTATCCCAACTATTCCCAGGTCATCCCCAAGGAATGCCTGGAGCGGATGACCCTGCCGCGGGAGGAGTTCCTGAGTGCATTGAAGCGGGCTGAGCTGATGACCAGTGAGAAGAGCAACTCGGTGAAGTTGACCTTCAGCCGGAATCAACTGGCCATCACGGCAAATACGCCGGAAGTCGGCGAAGCCCGGGAAATCCTGACCTTTAACTACAAGGGCAAGGACTTCGCCATCGCGTTCAATCCCATCTACCTGATGGACCCGCTCAAGGCGCTGGAAACCGACGAAGTCTATTTCGAACTGATTGACGAACTGAGTCCGGGCGTGGTGAAGACCAGCGCCCCCTTCCTCTACGTCATCATGCCGATGCGGATGAGCTAGTTGTTACGGCTTTTGCTGGGCAGGGTCAAATCTTCGTAGTTCCTTGATGAGTTCATGGACACGTGTCGAGGGATTAGAGCGATGGCCACTATCGGCCTTCTTCTTTCGACGAATCGCTTCTTCCATTAGACTGTCGGTATTCATGCCTGTTCCTACGCATTCGATCGCCACCTGAGCCTGATCGAAAGGAAACTGGCTTAAGTAATCACGCGAACTTTTCGTGTCCTCACAGAGAATGAGCAGCCGTCGGAGGGGGCGATTCCCCGGCTTCTTCTGCCCGCGATTCCAACTTTCAGTCCCGGGTGTCATCGGCAGCGACCTCCTGAAAGTGAGCCAATTTCGGAACTGCCCCGAATAGACCAAGCAGGTATTGACGTGAGAATTTTGACCCGGCACGCACTAGGGCAGGGTCGAAATCGGACAGCCGATAAAGATCTGTAGCGGCTTCTTGGTCCTTTTCTGTGAACCAGATCTGGTCACGTCGAAACCGTTCAGGGTCCAAAAGCGTGACGTCGTGGGCTGCGAATATGAGTTGGGCGTTCTTCTGGTTAACCGGGCTGTGGAAAAGGTCCACTACAGCCTGCGTCAATAGTGGGTGCAGACGTGCGTCCAGTTCGTCCACAATTAAGATGGATCCTTCCTCCAAGGTATGAGTGATTGGACCCGATAGGGCGATGAACTTTTGTGTTCCCTGGCTCTCATCCTGCTTCAGATCAAATTCCACCTTCCCCATGACGTTGCCCTGTTGATCCCGCTTGTCATGCATGGTTTTGATGTCAGCACGGCTGGGCATCTGGTTTTGTGCCTTATTACCCAGTTTGTCTGCCAGGTTGGGGAGCAGCTTTTCTTCAGGTAACTCCTTGATTTCGCCGCGAAGGCCACAGATATCCAAGTCAGCCCTTTGGGTCAGTTCCACAATCCGATCACGGTGTTCCGGCTTGGTAAGGCGCTGGGCGGTGAACGCGAGGAATCCCCGCTCCGACAGTCCGGAAACTGGACGAAGTCGCCTCATCCAGCCCATGATCTTTGTGGCCTCCGGTCCAGCGAACTGGGCGCAGACCGATAAAAACAACGCATTTTCCCTGGTCCGCTCTTTCAACCCTTGTCCTTCTCTGAAGAACTCGTTGGATGGGTCAATTTCCTGTCCCTTTCTTGTGAAAAGCGTTGCCGCCTTGGCTGTGGGCTGCTTTCGGAACAACCATTCCGACTCCACCCGGCTGGCCGTAACCTCACAGCCGTAGCGATACTCGTAATCATCCAGGAAGAACTCGATCTCGAAATGGGATGGGGCGTTCTCCTTGGCGGCGGAAAGTCGGAACGGTTGAGCGTCAATCTCCTCGCCGACCTGTCCTTCTTTGGACGATGCGAAAATGAACTGGCGGAGCCAGATCATGGACTGAAGGACATTTGATTTTCCAGAAGCGTTAGGACCGAAAATAGCGACCGTCTTTAACAAGCGGTGACCTCCGATTTCGACTAAGTTACTCCACTCCAGATGGTGGTCCAGACGAGGCTCATCCATAGAAAGAGTCTGCAGATCTCGAATAGAACGGAAGTTTTCGACTGAAAACGCGATCAGCATAGGCAGATGAAGTATCTCCTCCGGACTGTTTGTCGACCATTTGTGCGCATTGTTTGCGCAGGATACGTCGAAAGCAAAGAGCAGTGGTATCCGATCGGATTCATCTTTTTTTGTCTTCGATCCGACTAGTGTCCGGAAGGTTCCAGCGTGACGAAATGGATTTTGGAGTTCAAGGCCGTGACTTATCCTAAGAAGGTCTAAATTAACACTCCATGAATAGGAGCGTTGGCAGGTGAAAAATGTCCTTGTTATGCAACCAGACGGTTGCATATTTACCCCTGTCGTGGACGAAGTTTTCAAAGTACTGGCGGATGCCAGCCGCCGTCGACTGCTCGACGAGCTGCACAAGCGAGGCGGACAGACGCTGGGTGAGCTTTGTCAACATCTCGACATGACACGGCAGGCAGTGACCAAACATCTCGCGTTATTGGAGGCGGCGAATCTCGTCGCCACCGTTTGGCGCGGGCGTGAAAAACTGCACTACCTCAATCCCGTTCCGTTGCACGAGATCTACGAACGCTGGATTGCCAAATATGAACGCCATCGCCTCCGGGCATTGAGCGATCTGAAAAAAGGTCTCGAAGAAAACGACGACACGTCCAAGTAAGATTATGAACAAGCCTGAGTTGGTCTATGTGACCTATATCCGTTCAACGCCCCAAAAAGTGTGGGACGCCATCACCCAACCGGAGTTCACACGCCAGTATTGGGGCGGAAATGCGAACGTCTCCGATTGGAAAACCGGATCGGAATGGAAGCACGTCAGCAAAGCAAATGAGACCTGGGTGACGGGAGAAGTTGTGGAAAGCAATCCGTACAAACGGTTAGTCCTGTCTTGGGCCGATCCGGACGACCTCAACGACGTATCGCGAGTCACTTTTGAAATCGAACCGTTGGAAGACGAGGTGCGCCTCACTGTCACCCACGACGACTTCAAGGTCGGTTCGGAGATGGCAGGCAAAGTTTCCAAGGGATGGCCGCATGTGCTCTCCAGCCTCAAGTCGTTCCTGGAAACCGGTACGGGCTTGAAAATCGGATGTGGAAGTTGAGCTACCTGGTTGACGAGCTCAGGGGGCTGAACAACTCAAGCGGCTGGAAGCCGCATCCACCATGATGTTGTCCTTGACTCGACCCGCGGTCAACAGCCTTTGGCATGACCGTGGTGAAGTGGCAGCGGCGTCCCACCGCTGAATGGTGTCCAAGAAAAGCGGCTGGAAGCCGCTGCCACCATGATGTGGTCCTTGAGGCAACGTGAGGTCCGCAACTCTTGGCATGGTCGTGGAGAAGTGGCAGCGGCGTCCCGCCGCTGAATGGTGTCCAAGAAAAGCGGCTGGAAGCCGCTGCCACCATGATGTGGTCCCTGAGGCAACGTGAGGTCCGCAACTCTTGGCATGGTCGTGG
>CAITXU010000023.1 GCA_903896505.1 uncultured Verrucomicrobiota bacterium
CACCGATCCGTGTTCGATTTGCAAGTCCGCCCAATAACCGGTGCACTCCAAGCCATTTCGCGACCATTGCTCCAGACGGAGCACCAACCGACGGCCTTCGAAGTGACTCAGGTCCACCGAGAATCGTTGCCAGTCTGGACGCCGGGCCGTAACCGCTTCCCGGATTAACTCCTCTCCATCCGCCGTGATTCGAAGTTCCCAGCCGGTCTCTGATGCGGCACTCACGGCCACTTTCAAAACGGTTTTTCCTCCCAAGGGCGGAACATACGCCCGGACAATTGCCGCAGGAGTTTTGGAATCGAACGGTTCGGTGGCGAGAACGCTGTTGAGCCCTGCGTACTCGGGAAGTTTTGCCGGAACTCCGTTCAATCGAGGGCAATCGACCTGCCATCCCGGTGCCCAAAGGGCGATGGCTTCACCATCCGTATCGGGCAACGCCGGTGTGGGACCGACGGAAGCCTCTCCTCCTCCCAGCAACTCCTTCTGGCGCTCCGGAGTCAGCGGCTTTCCGTCCTGCGGGGGAGCCAGAATGTACCAGATCAGATTGCGGAAATCGGCTTCGGGCATCTGCTCCAAGCCTTCCGGCATCACCGAATTCTCGCTCACCCGCAATTGGACCACGTCGCTTTTGGCAATGATTTCCTCCTGAGGACCGGCCATCAGCAATCGAACCCGGCTTTCGCTGTTTTCAATCATCCGACCGGAAAGGGTACGGCCATCCTTGGTCTCGATCTCTACATTCTCGTAGCCCTTTCCGATAATCTCATTGGGGTTGATCACGTTGTGCAGAAGGGCATCCAGCGAACTCCGCCCGACCCCGGTCAGGTCCGGGCCCACTTCCGCCCCTTCGCCGTACATTTTGTGACAGACGAAGCAGGTCCTCTTGGCCACTTCATGACCCGCAGCGAGGTCAATCGTGCCGTTCGATACCACTTTTCGTTTTTCCGCGATCAGCTTCAATTTTTCCGCACTGGTGGCCTGAACCCGTCCGAAGACGTCGGTCGCCAATGCCTTGATCGAAGCGTCCCGATGCCCGGCCAGGTTTCGGACCACCGTCGGGGGCACATCGCCCCGCTTGATTTCGCCGGACTTGACAGCCGCTAGGAATGAACCCGCCCATGCGGAACGGGCCGAGAGCAACTCGGAGGTCGCACGGCGCGTTGCCGGTGACAACCCGGACCACGAGGACAGAAGCCTTCGGGGCGTTTCGTCATCCCCGACCTCTCCCAAGGCTCGAATCGCCTCGACCTTGAGCGGATCCGCCTCGGTTCCCGATATCAGGGTGAGCAGGGCCGTCTTTGCACTCGCCGTGTGAGCCGACCGGGAAGCCCGGATGGCTTCCATCCGATCAGGGGCGGAAATGCCGGGTTGATTGATTCGCGCGATCAAGGTCTCCACTGCGGCGGCATCCCCCCAGAGTGCGCCGAGTCGCATGGACCGGCTGGTGATGCCGGGATTCGATCGATGGAGCAGCGTCGTGAGGAAGCCGGCGACCGGCTTGTCCGGAATGACGGCCTTTCCACGTTGACCCTCAATCAGACCATCGAGTCCGCGAATCGTCAGAGTGTCCGCCTCGACAGGGAGACCCGCGAGAAATTCAATGGCCAGGCTCATGAGGTCGGGGCGCTGTGCGTCGCAAAACCGGCGCATCGTCTTGAAGACCAATTTGCCGGCGAGCGGCAGGTGCCCATTTCCATGGCTCTGTAACCAACGAAGAGCGTTTTCCGGGTGATTCATGATCACCGGTTCGGATGCGGTCCAGATGAGAAAATCAAGCGTGGGATCGCTTTCAGTCCCGGCATGTTCCACCAGTGCCGCAAGGGCGGCCGATGGTTCCTCCAGCGGCGTTCCTTCAGGCAACGGTGCGTCCACGGTCAATTGACCACTGACCCACTGACGACACGCCGATGCGGTCGCACTACGGACCGTCGGATCGGCGTCCGATGCCAGCAAGGTCAGGCGGGCTTTGGTCTGGTCCGTTCCAATCCGTCGTTCTCCGGTGAATCGGGCGGCCCACAACCGCAGTCCCGGCTCCGGGTCGTGCGCGGCGGCATCCAGGTCTTCCTCGGCGATGGTTCCGGTGCTAAACAACGACCAAAATGCCGATAGACGGGCTTCGACCGTCGAACTCCTTGACTGCACAAGCCGTCGGAGTTGGTCCAGGTCCTGTCCGACGAGGTTTCTTCCATTCAAGACCCGCTGGGACGTCCGGCGCTGCCAGACATTCGGATGACTCAAGCGATCGATGAGTTCGGGATTGGATAATTTCGCGAAATCCAAACCGGCGACGTGCGAGGGGATCGATTTCTCCGGATGATCGCCCACCCAGACAATGCGCCAGATGCGTCCGCGTTCCCGGTCCACCCCCTGCGGGTCTGCATTGGCATTCTGATAGCAGGGATATTTGTCATACCAATCCATGACCCACAGGGCACCATCCGGCCCGACCTGGCTGCTGACAGGCATGAACCAGCCATCCTTGGTCGTCAGGAAATCGTCCTTGGCGGACGCCAAGAAACTGCTGCCGACCGGCTCAAGATGGTCATGGTTCAGAGCGTTTTGGTGAATGTTGCCCATCAGGGCCTCCCCCCGCCATGAAGCGGGCCATTGGTCCCCCTGATAGATGCAGACACCGGCGTAGGCCGCCATGTGATGGTTATGATGAACGATGCTGGGAATCAGCTCATAGCCGTAAGGGTAGGGAGGCTGACCCGCCTGTCGGGCATAGAGCCCACCGGGAGCCAGATGAAAGAAATGGTCGATGACACAGGCGCTGACGAAGGCGTTCCCGCGAGCGTCGAAATCAACACCCCACGGGTTGCTGGTGCCTTCGGCGAATACTTCAATCGATTTTTGCTTTGGGCTGAATCGGGCAACCCCGGCCGTAATCAATACGGGAGGTGTTTTGGACGCTCCGGGGACAACGGCTTCCGTCTTGGTGAAGACACCGTGGGTCATATAAAGCTGCCCGTCGGGTCCCCAGGTAAAACCGTTGAGTAGTTCGTGGCGGTCATCCCGACCAAAGCCGGTGAGTACCTCGGTTTTTCGATCCGCCACGCCGTCCCCGTCCGTGTCCTCCAGGAACCAGAGGTGCGGTGCCTCTCCTACGTAGACTCCGCCATTGCCGACCAACAATCCCGTGGCCAGCGTGAAGCCATCGGCAAAAACGGTGACCTTGTCCACCACCCCGTCGTTGTCCGTGTCCTCGAGAACCTTGACGCGGTCCCGGCCTTTTTGGCCCGGGGCGGCACCCAGCGGATAATCATACAGCTCCAGGACCCACAGACGCCCACGCTCATCCCAATTCATGGCCACGGGATTGGCAATGTCCGGTTCGGCTGCGAACAGGCGGGCTTGGAACCCGGGAGGAAGCTTGAACGACCGCTGCTCGTCCTCGGGGGAGAGAGCCGGAGTTCCCGCCGCCACCCATTGACCGCTCATCTGAGCGCCGGCCGGGACGTTGGTGTAGAGCGGGAATCCGAATTTTGGGTGCCGCAGTTCTGCTCCGAATGCGGACGCCGCGAAGCAGAAAGTGAGTGCCAGTGACTTGGTCTTCATGAATTCAGTCCTCGATTTTGGTTCGACCCGTTCTTCTTAAACCGGCCACCCATGGGGATGGGCCATTGCTTCTGGAACCGAAGCTTCAAAGTGCCCGGGTTTCATGGGCCGATCAACAGCAATTGGAGTGGCCTGGATTGGTTGGTGCGAACCGGATATCCGTCATTCTCTGTGTTCTCTGGGCGCTCTGTGGTTGATCCTCAGGAAGTTCTACCACAAAGGGCTCAGAGTGCGCAGAGATGATTGTGCTTCCATGGCGTTTATTCGAGTCTCCAGTACGGGCGAAAAGCTGTTATTTGGAGGCATTTCGGTTGTGGTCTCCCATGGGGTTACGCCCCCAGGAACCCGGGCGTCTCGCCCGGCGTCTGTCCGGATTCCCGCCGCGCCAAATGAAAGGGGCACGGCCTTTGGTGTCATTGGCAAAATCCTTTTTCAGAAATCCTGATAGGTTTGCTCCTGGGTTCGCGAATCAACCTATGTGCAGAGGTTCGATTCAAATCCCGGAGTTGGAATGCATCGTTTGGTGCGTTGGTCGTCTGCGGCGTTGGGATTGCTGTTGATGGAGGCAGCAGCCATCGCCGCGGCGCAGACGCAGACTCTGCGGCTCGATGCCGGTTGGAATCTCATCGCCTTTCAGGTCATTCCGACCAATGCCTCGCCCACCGCGGTTTTTGGTTCTCTGGGCGGCGCCTTTGACCGGGTGTTTTCCTACGACACCGCTTCAAAAAGCTGGTCCAGTTTCGGTGCTGCAACCAATGCCGCCGGTTTGTTGCCGCTGGGAGCGGTGGGACCCGGGCGGGGTTATTGGATACATATGGCCCAGGCGGTACCGGCCTGGAATGTGACCGGCGAACCACCCGCCCTCGTGCCGGCGGTTCCCTTCAGTCCGGGTTGGAATCTGATTGGCGTTCCGGTCGGTGCGGCGAAATTGTCCGAACCGGTCAACCTGCTCTCGGTCTTGGCGGCCAGCGGCCTGGACTACGACACCGTCCTTCGCTGGGAACGGAGCCTGTACGGAAAGTTTACCCCGACCGATACCGACCTCGACGACTTTACCGCGTTTGATGCGGGTCGGGGTTACTGGGTGAACGTCCGCAGTGGCGCCTTGAATCTGCAGCCACAGTTGCTCGTGAGTGCCCGGCCCGACACGGATGTTGAACCGGTGGGGAACTACCCGTCTTACGAGGACATCAAGTTAAGTACTTCCTCCATTCCACTCGACGCCAATTCGCAGACCCACATCCGGTTTCTGCCGGGCGAGGAAGTTCAAACCCTCGCTCTGGCCAACACCGGAGGCGGCATCCTTCTCTGGCAACTTTCGGCCACCAACGCGCCGTGGCTGCAACTGAGCGCAACGAACGGTGTGACCACCATTGAGAACGATGTTGTAACGCTGTCTCTGGACCGCACCCGCATGTCGCGCGGACGCTACGAAACCACGCTGCTGCTGCGGACCACGGCCGGTGACCGTACCTGGCGCGTCATCGCCGACGTGGGCGGCCTGGGTGGCGATTGGCACGGACTTGCCCGGATAGCCTCGGTGAATGGTCACAAAAATCCGGTTCCGGATATTGATCTCCACGTGTCATTTTTCGAGGACCCGTCTGCTGCGGGACTGCTTCGCGGCGTGATCGATTCCCAGAATGCTCTGATGTGGCCGCAGGATGTGGCGTTGGCGGGGCAGGTCGGCGAATCGGGCGAGGTGAACCTTGGCGGCGGGTTGGTCCTCGGACCGGGCGATGTGAACAACGCGCCCTTCCAAAGTTTCAACGGGTCGCAGGAGGATATTGACTGGAACTGCAATGGTCGTTTTGAGGCGCTCAACCCGCTTCCGTACCCGATCCATCGCGCCGTGGCCATCACGGGACGACTGATCTCAGCGGATACAGTCCGCGGATACGTGATCGAGGGCGACTATGCTGAAACCGTCGAAGGCATGTCGCGCGCCCCAATCCGACTCGCAGGACATTTTACTCTGCAGCGCGAGAGCCCTGTGCCCTTCACCAGCCGTCACGCCACGGCCAACCGCGAGTCGACTCTGGGAAATGACTCGGTGGTGCTCCTGAGAACCGACTCGACCCGATCCATTCCGGTCGGCACGACTTCCTTTCCGCTCCAGGCAATGACGGATTTCCAACTGGCCTCGTTGCAGGTCGAAGTGGACATCACCGACACCCCCCCGACTGATCTGCGCCTGTCGCTTCGAACACCGTCGGGCCGCACATTGGTGTTGCACGACAAGTCGGCGCTCTCTTCGTTGCAGAAAATCGTTTTCCCGACTTCGCGCGCTCCGAAGGATGATTTTGGTTCGTTCCTGGCCACCGGTCCTGTCACGCGCGGAGAATGGCGGCTCATCGTCGAAAATACCGGCTCGACTCCGGGACGGCTCAACAACTTTGGTCTTCGGCTCGCGGGCCAGCCGGTCTTTGATGTCTCGGGCGAGGTGGTGCGTTACGCTTCGGTGGATTCGACCAACTTCACGCCGGTGGTCTCGCAGGTCTTCGTGGATGGCCTTCCGTTTAGTGCTTCGATGCAGACCGATGCCCAGGGAAAATTCCAATTCAAACGACTGCCGGGCATGCCGCTGAACTTTTCCGCGACGCAGGTTGGGTATCGACCTTTCGACCCGGAAGTGCCCGGACTGGGACGCACGCTCACGGTACCGCAGTTCGATCCGACTTGCCTTTCACCGGCTGGCAAGGCCGCCCTTCAGAAATTTCGTCCGTTGACGGTCACGCCGGTTCCGTCGGACGCCGTGTCCGGCTTTGCCAGCGCCGGTGGCGCTTCGAATCCGTACCGACTTCAGCTGGATTTTGGCGGCAACTTCCAGGTCAACGGAGATTCCGGGTTGGTCGCCCTGCCGTTCATCGGGCCGGCCCCATTGCCTGTGGACCTGGTGCTGGCGACGGAGAGTGCCTATGATGGAACGCCGCCGGTGAGTTGGGAGTATGGCGACGGCACCCCGGTCGAAATCGTGGGCAGCCTCTTTCGCCAGCATACGTATACCAACGTCAGCCGGACCGGTTACGAGGTGGTATTCCGAATTCAAGGGGTGGATGCGTTCGTCCTCAGGCGCGGGATTTATCCGATGCCGTCCCCTGGGAACACGCCCTACGCTTTGAACTTCTTCACGGTCAACTTCACGGGCGGCGGTTCTTTGCCGGTGGGTGCCTTGTCCCAAATCACCGGAAGCAACAATCCTGCGGCTCCAGCCGCCTTGGCCACACTGCTGCAGGTGCAGGCCGCCTATACGGCCTCCTTCGACATGGACCTGGCACCTGCGGCCGCACCCGGAAAACGGTTTGATTCCGACGGATTCGATCCTCTTGGAACGGTCGTCAATCCGGCCAATCGTACGGGAAACTTTAGGGATGAGGATTATAATTACACCGTCGCGCAAGGGACGGGCCCGGGGCAGTGGCTGCTCGCTGCCGACTGCGGTTATGCCGTTCCAGATGATATCTTTAATGCGTCACCGAAGCCCGGACAGACAGGGGATTGCGCCGGGCCGCGTTTCGCGGCGTTGTGCAATATCGGTGCCCAAATTGTCCCGGATGCCGCCGCCGAGGTTTACCCGGTGACGCCCGGTGCCCCGCCCATCGCGCCATCGGACCCGGATCCGTTGTCTGCCGCCGGGGCCAGCGGTGTGGCCGCTGGTCGTGGACTTCGCCTGATCGCCGGTCCGTTGTCTGGATTTTGGAACCAAGGAGCTTCCCGATGAAACGCGCTATTACCATCGCCCTACTGCCTGTGGCCCTCGCGCCCCTGGTTTGGGCACAAACCGCGGACATGAAGGTCGACTCCGCCCGTGATCTGCTGTTCGACGGACGGAGCTATCTGGTCGGCTTTCCCCAGACAAAGACCCGCAACGGGCTCCGCACCGGTTATCTCGGTCTCAATGACCAGGGATTGCCCATCGCGGATCAAGCTCGATTGCCCCGACTGCGGGGCGCCATCGGCCTTGCGCTTGAGGTGCGCAACGATTCCGATGCAGGGCCGGACACTTTGGATCGGGCGCAATTCGTCGCCTGGGAATCGTTGGAAGCACTCCTCACGGGCCAGCTCATTGCGGGCAACGCGAGCCTGTTGAACGGGCTGCGCGTGGCATTTCCAACCGCCGTCGGCCAGGGTGAACGTCCGCTGGGCGATTCGGATTTGCCGATCGACACGCCGACGGACGCGACAGGGCACGAGTATTCGGGGGCAAACCTCAAGGACCTTGTCTATGCACGGCATTACTTTCTCGATGGGGTGACCGAGGCATTGAACTTCATCGCGTCAGATCCGGATGGGACGATTCGAGCGGTGGAACCGTTGAACGCCCCCTTCACGCAGTACACGTCGTTCAACACGGCGGAACTACCCGACGCCAACTTTACCGGAGTGCAGTCCAGCCAGACCGCCGGTTACCTTTTGGGCAACACATTGGACCGGTATGGCAAGGCTGTGATCGGCATCGGCGACCGTCTCTGGCGTGCGGCCTATTTCGATCGATCCCGCGCGCCGGGTGGTGCGAAGTCCGGCGAACGGCAGGAAATGCTGGATGCAGCAGTTTCCGAGCTTCAGCGCGGGGCACATGCCCAGTTCCTTGCGGCGTTGCCGCTGGCCGCGAGCCTGCCTGAAGGCGAGCTGGGATATGAGAAGTGCCGTCTGGACCAGACACGCGTCACGGCCGCCACGGCAGCCTCGCTCATTGAAAGAATCCGTCGTGGAGAGGCACCCAGGCTCACCGATTTCTCATTGAATTCGTCATCCGACGACATCCGCCAGCAGCTCACGCTGGTGGCGCAGTTGAAGGCCAACTCCGCCGTGCTGCACCAGCAGGCCGAAGCTGCGCTCTGGAAGAAGAAGGATTCGGAGAATCAGCTCATTGAGGAAGCGCGGCAGCTTCGCTTCGGCTACACCGAACAGCTCCGTTCGGCGGTCGGACTCGATCCAGGCACTGAGAACCAGTCGCCGTATTTCGGTCTTCGAACCGCCGTGGGACGGCAAAATTTCAAGCGCGATCTGGCGAGTCGCATCCAATCGATGCTGGCGGCTCCGGCCTCCTCCCCGATACTCACCGACGGCACCGAACTGGGGCAGACGGTTCTTTCCTTGCGACGCGCATCGGCCGATGTGGAATCCGCCCGTAACCGGGCCAATTCGATTCCGCAACAGATTGCCATTGAGGATCAGCGCAACCGCCGCGCGAACGAGATCGTCTTCGGCTCCCAGCAGCGGGTCGCAGTGTTGAACGTGGCCTTGGGAATCCTGAATTCGGTCTCGGTCTCAGTCAACGCGGGCGTCAGCTACACGCCTCCTGCAGCGGTGACGTTTAGCGCCGGTGTCACCGTTACGGCCAATCCCAACGCCGTGCCCGCCGCGCTCCTGCAAAATGAGATCAGCCGCGCCCAGGCCATCCAACAGGCGCAGCTTAGCGATGTGAATTCCGAGGCAACAATCCGGAATCTGTTGCTCCAGCTTAACCAGCACATCTTCGACCTCCGTACAGCTGGCATCCAGGCTCAGTCCGCCGGGGCGGCGGTCCAAGCCTTGCTGGCCCGCGTGGACCGGTTGGTGGAAAACCACATCTACTTCCAGGAATCCAACCTGGCGAAGTGGTACTCCGATCCGGCGGTGATCTTCGAGCAGGAACGTGCCGAACTGGATTATCAGGACACCCTCAACGAATACGTTCGCGAACTTTATGTCCTGTCCCAGAAGCTCGCCGTGCGCTGGAGCGAGGGCTACGAAAATCCCTATCTTCGTTCCGATGGCACCCCGGAGACGATCGGTGGGGGGGCCTACGACGGTTTCACCCAGTCCGAAAGTGTGTTTTCGGTGGTCCGCGCCTCGGATGGCGACGCCTTCCTCGACGCGCTCCGCACCTGGGACCTTCGATTGCGCTCGGCCCGTCTGGGCGGCCAGGCCGATATCCAGAGCCGGATTTCGCTGCGGCAGGACATCTACGGTTTCAGCGATGTGGTCTACAATCCGAATCGCCAGCGGTTCGAGACCAATCCCGATGCGGTTGCTCGGGACACCAACAAGAAGCGCTTTCGGGCACTGCTGCTCCGCAATCAGCCGCCGCCTGATTCACGGTACTGGCTGCGCCTCGAATTCCCCATCACTTACGGGCAACTCTCACGCCGAACTTTGGGCACCCTGGTATCCCAGCCCTCGTTGATCCTTGTGTCGCGGTCCGATTGGAACGTCCGAATCACCGAGCTTTCGGCCCGAATTCTGGGGCAAAATGTCGCGCAGGATGCCTTCAACAATTTGCGCCTTGATCTCTTCCAATACGGCAAGATCGAAATTCCGACCTATCATCCCCGTCAGGCTGCAACCTATCCCAATTTCCTGACCTTCGACCTGCCGCTCTATTATCCGGACCCGGAAGACGCTTCGACGGGTGCGTTCAAGTTCTCGCTCAATGCCGGCATCAATGGCGCGCCTGGGCAGCTGAATGCCTTCGTGGCGCAGGTTGAGCCCACACCCTTCTGCGACCGCTGGGTGTTGTTGATCGAGAAACAGTCCAATCCCCCCATCAATCTTCAGAACATCGAGGACATTGAGCTGACGGTGAAAAGCCGCAGCAACGTGCCGCCGTCGTTCTTCAACTGAGTTCGTCCAAACCCGCCTGATTTTCAAATGAAAGCACGCCATCTGATCGCCGTCATCGCCCTCGCAGCGCTGTCCGCCGTCGCCGACGAAGTTCCAAAGCTCCTGCCTTTCCAGGCGAAGCTCACGGATGCCCAGGGAGCCTCCGTGACCAACGGCGTTCGCCTGGTCCAGTTCCGCCTCTATTCCGTCCCCGTGGCCGGCACGCCCGTCTGGGCCGGTGAGATTCACCGGACCACCGTCAATGGCGGGCTCGTCAACGTGCTGCTGGGAATGCGGACACCTTTCACCGGGGTTGACTTCAATCAACAGCTCTATTTGGAAATGACCGTGGACGTGGATGGCGACAACGCCATTACCGCCGCGGATCCCCCGATGCTTCCGCGTCAAATCGTCCTGCCGTCGGTATTTGCCAAGGAGGCAGCCACCGCGCGCGATAGCGTCAAGCTGGGTGGTGCCGACTGGAGTGCGCTGCTGACCACGGGCAACGACCCGAGGGCTGACGGGGCCTACGTCAAGACCGCGAAGCTTCAGCCTGGAACTTTCGGCACAGCCCTTCTGGTCGACGCGGCGGTCACCACTCCGAAGATTGCCGACGCAGCGGTCACCGACGCGAAGCTGGCGGCGCAATCGGTTGCCCTGGCCAACCTGAAACAGGAGATTATCAACCAATTGGTGCCACCCGGTACGGTGGTCGCTTTTGCCGGGCCGGCAGGTAATGTTCCAGCTGGCTGGCTGATTTGTGATGGCACGACCTACGCGCGTGCTCAATTCCCGGCCCTCTACAATGCGATTGGCATCGCCTGGGGTGCCGGTGGTTTCAATGTTGAAAATTTCCAGGTTCCCGACCTTCGTGGCGAATTCCTGCGTGGCGTTTCACAGGGAACCGGGCGCGACCCCGAGGCCAACTCCCGGGTCAGGGCCTACGACGGAGGCAATACCGGCGATCAGGTGGGAAGCTATCAGTTCCATCAGTTCGCCTCGCATGGGCACGGCGTAACCCTCAACGGCGGTATCGGTGGGTTGCTGGCAGTGAACCTGCTGGGCGCGTCCGGTCCCGGTTGGAATGACTCAGGAGACAATTATTCACCGACCGGCTATGGGAGTGTCGCCGTCCTCCCTTCAGGCGGATCGGAGACCCGTCCGATCAATGCCTCGGTGTACTACATCATCAAGTATTAAGGCAGCCCCACGTCGCGTATCCAGTCTTGTCCACCTTATGAACCCGCACGCCAGAATCACCTGGCTGGCCACGGTGGCCTGGCTGATGGCGGCCTTGGGCGGTGGCTTATTGGCAGCTCCGGACAAGTCGGGCACCTCCAAGTCGGCGATTTCGCTGCCGTCCGGTCCAGGCTCCATTGAAGGCTTGGGTGATTCATTCGAGGCCCAGCTCAACACGGGCACGATGACCTATGGGGTGGGGCTGACTCTGCCGCCCGGCCGTGCCGGTACGCAGCCAGGTGTGCACCTCAGCTATAACGGCGGCGCCGGCAATGGCTTGCTGGGACTGGGCTGGGATGTCGGTTTTGGCATGATCCGGCGTCAGTTGGACAAGGGCTTTCCCGCCTATAATGAGAGCGACACGTTTCTGCTCGGAGGCGAAGAGTTGGTGCCTCTGTCCAACGTCGAGGGCGACTGGCGTTGCGAAAACGAGGGCGGCTTTCAACGCACCCGGCGGCTCCCCGGAAGCGGGGGATGGGAGGTCACCGATCCCACCGGCACCCGGCATTTTTACGGGCGTTTTGCGGGCGAAGGGGGACGCTGGAGTGTGGTGCGGCATCCTTCCCGATCCACGGGAACCGACTTCGATCGGACCTATCTCTGGGCGCTGGATGCCACGGTGGACCTGCATGGCAACCGCATCGAATACGAATACACCCCGGGCGTGGGCATGCTCTATCCGAGCCGCATCACCTGGTCGCATTGGCCCGACCCAACCCGGCCCGGGTTCACCAACTACCACGAAGTCACCTTCTACTACGAGGACCGTCCGGACGTTTTCGATGACTTCCGGGCCACCTTCCCGGTGCGCACCGAAAAGCGCCTGCACCGCGTCGAGGTAGCCTCGTTCTACGACGGCTCACGTCATCTGGTGCGTGCCTACGAAGCGGAGTATTCCTATCGTCCGGAAGATTTCATTCAGCCCCCGTCCGATTCGACGGACCTGGCGGTATCGCTCCTCAAGCGTGTGGTGCAATATGGGCGACTCGGTGGAACCAACGATTTCCTGCCGCCGCTTTTGCTGGAGTATTCGCCGCTCCGTCTTTCCGCCAGTGAGCTTCACACACTGGACCTCCCGCCCGAACTCGATCTCGCCGAGGCCGGGGGCAGTGTTCAATTGTCGGACATCGATGGCGACGGGCTGCCCGACTTGTTTCAAACTACCGCTTTCGATCAGCGTTTCCTGCTCAACCAGGGTGTGGTCGCCCGCAACGGCCTCGCGCCCACCTTGACGTGGGGTGAGCTCCAGATTCGCCCCCGTGCGACCGACATGCAGCTTTCGAATCCGGAGTCCGCACTCATGGATTTCGACAACGACGGGCTCGTGGATTACGTCCAGTTGCAGGATGACATCCTTGGCGGGCGATCTCTGACGGTGTTTCGCAATGGCTCCGATCTGGCTCGCCATGATGCGGAGGTCCCTGGATTCCTGACCGCATCGGATGTCAGCTTCGACCTCCCGGCGTTGCTCTCGCTCACCAACGCCGCCACGCGGCAAATGGATTTGAATTTCGACAAGCTTACCGACTTCGTGACCAGTGAGCCGGATTTCATAGGCCAGTTCCGCTGCGTATTCCGCGATGCCGACGGACGCTGGCAGACCACCACAACCGATTATCCCAACGATCTGCCGAATGCGTTCACGTTTGCCTGGCGGGGTGAACCCGGTCAGCCAGCCACTTTTCTGGCCGACATGAACGGGGACCGCATGCAGGACCTGGTGCTCGTTGAAAAGGACGGCCCCAGTCTGCGCGTACGCTACTGGCCCTACGTGAGCCTGGGCGTCTGGGGCGAGGCCCGGGAAATGTCCGTGGCTGCACCGGATGTGCTGACACTGGAAACCGCCGATCTTCGCGACGTGTATATTCAGGACGTCAACGGGGATGGTCTTGCGGACCTATTGATGTTGGATGGCTCCTCGGACGATTCACGCCTGGTACTTCGAGTGAACCTGGCCGGTCGGGCCTGGTCCGGGCCGATTGAGCGGAACGGCCTGCCGCGTTTCCGGCCACGCGAGGTTGGAGTACCGACCACCGTACGCTTCGCCGACCTCAACGGTAATGGCAGCGTGGATATCCTCTGGGTAAACCCCGGCTTATCACCCGGCTGGCAATGGCTCGAATTGATGCCTGAAGGAAAGCCAAATTTGCTGCGCCGTGCCGATAATTCTTTGGGACGTGTGATGGAGGTGACCTACACCACGACCACCGAGGACATGATCCGTGCCCGGGAGAAGGGCTTTCCCTGGCAAACCCGGACGCCATTCCCACTCCCTGTGATACGGCGCATTCGCACGACGCCTGGACTCGATCTGGACGGTGTTCCCGATGCCGGACGATCGGTGTCGACCGATCAGTATGTCAGTGAGTTTCAATATCGCGACCCCTACTACGATACGATCGAACGGGAGTTCCGCGGCTTCGCCTTTGCCCAGAACATCGCCTGGGGAGACGAACTATTGCTCGACACCAACCTGACGACGTTTGTGAAGCTGCCCGCGTGGAATCAGTCTAGAACACCGACCGGTCAGGTCTCTTCTCCAACCCAGGTCACGCGGTTGCGCTATCTGACCGGGGCCCCCGATGGCATCGACAACGATGAGTATCCGGCCGGGGCTTCCGCCAATGCCCGCTATGTGGACGAGATCACTCCCCGGGGAGGACGCGAGGAGGAGCCGCTCAAGGGTAGGCAGGTCTGGATGGAAACCGTCGACGGCTGGGCGATGCACGACCCGTTGGGAGGCGGTGATTTTGATCGTGGTTGCTGGTTGGCCGTCAGCTCGACCAACGCCGTGGAACGGCTCCGCATGACGCCGGACTCCTATGTCTACTCTCGGATTCGGCAGGATTGGAAGATACGTCGGCTTTATCGCTCGGCGTTTCCGCAGCCGTTCACGGCGTTGGTGGGCGACGGTCGACGCTCGTTCACTGACGAAGTCCTGACACCCGCCGGGCTGTTCTCGACCAACACCATTCCCGTCACTGTCTTGCCCGAATCCGGACGGAGTGTTTCCTGGGCTGTCCTCACCCAGATGGAAGAGGAAACCATCGAAGCCAATGGATTGCTGCAGTCGGCCTTGGGACATCCGGCACGGGCGCCCGTCATGACGCGGAAGCGCTACGACTACGACAATTACGGCAACACGATTCTTGAGGAGGAGGACGGCATCGTCTCGGCGGGTGATTACGATGACGAACGGTTTGAGCATTTCACCTTTGCCCTCGGCGGCGAAGCCCTTGCGCGCTGGAACCTCCGCTGTCTCGCCGAAAGCACCGTGACCGACGAAAATGGAGTGTTCGTCAACCGCACCCGCTCTTATTTCGACGGCGAGCCCTATGTGGGTCTGCCCCTGGGTCAGATGGGGGCGCGTGGACTGATGAACCGATCCGAACAGTTCGTGAATGGATCGGATGCCGTTCCGCCTCTGGAACAAATCAGCGACCGCGCGGGCGATCCCCGGCAGCCCCTCGGCAAAACCCTCACCAATTCCCGCAACCGCTTTGATTCCAGCGGGAACCAGATCGAATGGCTGGATCCGCTCGCCCAGTTTCCGGGATTTCCCACCGGGCATGCTCGACTGGCGAAGTTCGATCCGAAATTCAATACGCTGGCCATCGAAGAGCGAAATGTCGTGGGCGATGGTCATCCCGACGTCGTGCTCCAGGCGGAATATGACCACGGCTTTGCCCAGTTGGTGCGTAGCGTGGATGCCAATGGACAGGTGGGCACCTATCACTTTGACCAGTTTGGGCGAATCACGCGCGTTGTCGCCCCCCTCGACACCGACGAGTTTCCCACGCTCATCTACGAATACCTGCACGCCGATACCCAGCGCGGTCGGGTCTATCGGTACGATGTCGATGGTATTTTATCCGTGTGTGCGGAGGAGCGCGCCGTCTCCCGGGTTGTCACCCGGCAGCGCGAGCAGCACGGCAAGCCTGGCGTCTATGTCAGCTTGAAATACACCGACGGCATGGGTCGGACCATTGCCCTTGCGAGTGAAGGAGATTATCCCGGCCACTGGGTGGTGCTGGAGGCCACAGGGATCAGCCGCCGCGGAGTTGCGGTCACGACCTGGCACCCCTACGACGTCCGCTATGGCAAGGGCGATCAGGATTTACCTCCGTTCAACGTTCTGTGGACTTCGGCAGGCCGCCCGCCGTTGCAGGATGTAGCCGGGCATGCGGTGGTGAATTCCACCGTCCGCAATGATCCCAACGGGAGGACCATCATCCATTTTCAGCCTCCTGAGGACTTCGCCCAGTTGGATGCACCGCGCAAGTTGGTCCGCACGTTTCATCTGCCCTTCGAATCGTGGTTGATGGATGAAAACGACAACGACCCTGGTTCAGACCACGTCGGCACGCCCGACGTGACCCGCACGGATGGCCTGGGCCGGATATACGATCATGTGGAACAACCGAGGTTGGATGACGAGGGACGTCCGGTGGCGGACCTGCACCGATGGACGACCCGCTACTGGTTCGATCTGAACGATCACCTGGTACGCTCTCGCGACAGCCTCGGCAATGAGACCTGGTTTCGCTATGACGGCATGGGGCGGTTGATCTATCTGAACGATCCCGACCGGGGTGCCGTTTGGAAGACCTATGACGACGGGTCCAATGAGATTGAGGGCCGCGATGCCAAGGGCCAGATCACCCGGCTGACCTATGACGGTATGAACCGGTCACTGACCGAGGACTTTCTGGATGAAGCGTCGTCAGAATTCTCCTACGGACGGAAACCGGACGTGCGCTATCATTACGACGAACCCGCCGGGCCGATGGATATGGGCGACGGCACCACCGCCACGGCGACCAACCTCCGGGGAAAGCTGGCCTGGGTCGAGGACCACACCGGCGAGGCTCACTATTCCTATGACGTTCGCGGGCGTGAAGCCTGGAGCCTGCGCCGGCTCCCAGATTGGCAGCCCGGCGTGGCCGGCGATCGAACCAACGCTCCGCTGACGTCATTTCGGATGGCCTATTTTTACGACGCCGACAACCGGCTGGTCCGCCGGGTCTTCCCGGACAACGACGAATACACTTACGAATATAGCTCGCGTAATCTTCAGACCGCTCTGCGCGGCTCCTTGGGGCCCATCGTGACCGATGCCACCTTTCAGCCAGCCGGTGGTATGCTTTCGCTCCGCTTTGGTAACGGTGTTGTGACACGTTACGAATACGATCCTCGCCGCCGGGCCTCGGTTTTCGAAACCGAAGGCTCACCATCGGGCACGCCTGGTCGGTTGCTCGGCTACCGTTATCAGCGTGACGCCTCGTCCCTGATTACTTCCGTGGAGGACACCCGCCCGGCCTCTTCGCGCGGGGCAGGCGATTTACTCCGCAACACCCAACGTTACACCTACGACGATCTTTATCGACTCACATCGGTTGCCTACAATCACGCCCTGCCTGGACAGCCAGCGACCAACGGGGTCATCCGTTATCGTTATGATCGCATCGGCAACCTGCTGGAGCAGAGCTCCGACCTGGCCCACAGCGAACGCGGGGTGAGCCTGACTCAGTTGGGCACGCTTTCCTATGGAGGAATGGCCGGTCGGACCAACCGGATCGGTCGACTCAATCCCGAACCGGGCCCCCACGCACTCACGCAGGTCAGCTCCGGCAATCGGTCCCTGACCTACGATGCCAACGGCAATGTGCGCCAATTGGACGGCGCAAAATGCATCTGGGATTTCAAGAACCGCCTCGTCGCGCTCGACGATCCGGTGGTCCGGTCGGATTACCGATATGATTATCGCGGGGTACGACAGCTCCGCCAGGTGACGTGGAAACCGCAGGGACCCGGTGCGACCAACCGCAATTTCACGGTGATGTACCCGTTTCCGGATTACGAAATTCGTGAGGGGGGACAGCCCGTGAAGTATGCCCTGTTCAGCGGGCGGCGGGTGGCCAAACTGACCGGCTCCTTCTCAGCGACTGCGCGTGTTCAGCGTCTTCGCCTGCAGCCCGGCTGGAATCTGGTGTCCCTTGAAGTCACCACCACCAACCTCCTTGGCCAACTTTCAACCTTCACCGCCGGCCAGCCGGTCTTCCGCTACAATTCCAGGACCAAGGCCTATGTCGGTGTGACGGGCGCGGAAATCGTGGCGGGTGGAGAAGTGCTATGGGTTTATTCCAACCGTCGGGCTGTGGTCAGCGTGTCCGGCGGAGTGGAGGCACCACGCGCATTGACACTGAATGCGGGCTCACAACTCGTCGGTGCCAATGGCCTTCAGGCACACTCCTGGGTGTCCACGTTGCCGGCGGGCGTTCTGGTCTGGCGCTATGACGCGACGCGTGGTGCCTGGCAGCCGCCAGAGGGCGTTCCCGACGTGGGGCAGGCGGCCCGTCCACCGCCGTTTCTGGAGGTGGGAGAAGTCGTATTTCTGGACCTCCAAATCAGTGTGACCCTCCCGGCGCCCGATCCAGCGAAGGCGGTGCTCTTCTACCACCATGACCATGTGGGATCGGTGGCCCTGATGACCGATGCACTGGGACGACGCGTGCAGGAGAGCACCTACTATCCCTTTGGTGCCAAACGCGTCGAGGAACGGTCGCTGCCCGGAAAGGAACCCTATGCCTTCACGGGCAAGGAGCAGGATGAGGAGTCGGGCTTTGTCTGCCTGGGTGCCCGATACCAGCTTCCCGGGTTGGCTCGGTTTCTTTCGGTGGACCCTGCGCTCGCGCTCGACCCGTCCGCCCGCACCGGGAACCCGCAGGGACTGAACTTTTACTCTTACGGACTCAACAATCCGATCACCTTCGTCGATCCGACCGGATGCGAAGCGCAGGAGGGCGAGAACAACATGTCGATCGCCTCGGGCGGACCCAACCAATCCAGTGAGGGTCGACCCCAATACCAGACTCCGGCTCCCGATCCGGGTTCGGTTCCTGAGGTGATTCCCACCTTGCAGGCTTTGCCATCCCAGGGAGTCCTTCGTATGAACGTCAAACCCGGGGTCACTGTGGAGATTTATGCCAAGGCTGAGGGAAAGTTGTACACAGGCCTTTACGTTGGGATTCCAAAATATGTGGCGGTCGGCTACGAAAAATCAATCGAGGGCGATACAACGGGCACAGCGAAGACCTGTGACCGGGTTGCGCTTGTCGGCGCTTCGCTTCGAGTCAACTACACGGCCTACAAGAAATGCAGCGACGGAGCACCGCCCAAACAGTACGATGTTAACGTCCAAAATAAGCCGGACTATAACAAAACCAAGGGCACCTTCCAAGAAGCAGGGAGAAAGCCGTGGGAAGAATCGACCAAGAACAGTCGCAACAACGGGCAACTCACGCCACGTCTGGTAACGCAGGGCAAGTGGAGTGAGAATGCCGAGGGCCGCCTGGAGGGCTATGTGAAGGTGGGTGGACGGATTCTTTCGGAGTACGAACTTGATACACCCGTCGCCCGCTTTACAGGGACGGCGGATGGAACGCTCAGCTCCTTTGCCTCCAAAAAGGGGACGGTGGTTTCGGCTGGTTACGATTTCGTAGGCCAGTTGGATGGTGGCATTTTCCTCAAGGTTCCCCCGCAATTGAACGGTCTGATCCAGATTCCGTTTGCCGGCAATGCCAATGTCAACATCCAGGTCCGGGTCACCGTGGACCTGGCGGTGCTGGCCCGCGAGCACAGCAGTCTTTCCAGTCTCGCCAAACTTTAATTCCGCGTTTATCCATGAAAATCACCGTTCCCCGGGTGCTCGCCCTTTTGGTCGGCAGCGCCATCCTTTGCGTCACGGCCCAGGTCCCCGGTCTGCCGGAGCCCGGCCTGTTTATTTATGGCCCTGTGGTCAACAAGGTCACCCAGCAGCCGGCACCCGCGACTGCCGTGCAATGGCAGGTGAGCGGCGGTGGCGAAGGCGTTACCCTCAATGCCACCCTTGTTAATATCAATGGCCAGGTGTTCCATGTCACCCGGGTACCGTTTGAAACACGCTTGGTCGGTGCGCAGAACCTTGCCAAGACTCCAGGTACACTCGAACTCAAGGCGGGCGTGGTCACCTACAGTCGCGCCGCCACGGTGGACGGTGCACCTGCCACCATCGTCAGCTCCTCGCTGAACCAGTTGACCTCCTTTCCCTTCAGCGTGGCCGATCGCGGCATTGCCGAACGGGTGGTCCTGGGGGTGAACACGGTCGTGGACCCTAACAAGGACACCGACGGCGATGGGGTTTCGGACGCGGATGAGGCCATTGCCGGCACCGATCCCAACGACCCGAAATCCTTCTTCAAAATCAACACCGACTTGCAGGTGAATGCCCAGGGTGGGTTGGTGATCCGCTGGGATTCCGTCGCTGGTCGCCGCTACGGCTTGCTACGCTCGACCGATTTGACCAAAATGTTCACACCGCTCGCCGCCGACCTGCCCGCAACGCCACCCGCCAACTCCTTCAGCGACACCTCGCCGCCTGCTGCCGCCCAGGTGTTCTACCGCATCACTGTCACCAAATAGGCTCCTTGTCAGGCATCTCATTTGTTGTAAGGGATTCCATCGCAGCCACCACGGTAGGTCCAAGATCAATCGTTCTGGCAACCTTCCGATGGGCAATGCCTGCCTGGAAACCTGAGCGTCTCGCCCGGTGGTAGACGAAGTTTGCATTTTCATTGACGAGAATGGGGACTTGTCAATGTCCACCAGTTCCGTCCCACTTCATCCCAACATGGAATCCGGCACGGTTAAAGTGGACCCAATGGCGGAGCTCGCCCTGGCAATTGAGGGAAACGTCGCCGGGCGTTTAAGTGATCTTCTGTCGCGGCATCCAGAGCTCAAAGGGCGGCTGAATGCTCCACTTCCCGGGTCAGGGTTTGGAACGACGCCACTCCTGCGGGCCGTTGAACTCCGCAACAAGGAGATGGTCGATTTGCTGCTCCGGGCGGGAGCAGACATCAACGCCCGAAGCCGTTGGTGGGCGGGGAGTTTTGGGGTGCTGGACCACGAGCATGATTTGACGGAGTTTCTTATCGAACGCGGCGCAACGGTCGATGTTCATGCCGCGGCACGCCTGGGACGTCTGGACCGATTGAAGGAATTGGTTTTGGCCCGACCCGAGTTGGTGCGTGCACGGGGCGGTGATGGCCAGTTGCCGTTGCACTTTGCAGCCTCGGTGCCCATCGCCGAATTCTTGTTGTCCAAGGGTGCCTCCATTGATGCCCGCGACCTGGATCATGAATCGACCGCAGCCCAGTACATGGTGCGAGATCGCCCCGACGTGGCCCGGTATCTGGTTTCACGGGGTTGCACTACCGACTTGTTACTGCTGGCAGCATTGGGAGACCTTGAAGGCGTGCGGCGACTGATCGATGCTGATCCGAGTCTGGTTCGGATGCGGGTGTCAGAAAAGTACTTTCCCAAGCGGAATCCACACAGCGGGGGCTGCATTTATATCTGGACCCTGGGACAGAATAAGACGGCGCACGCCGTCGCACGGGAGTTTGGGCATGAAGCCGTGTTTCAACTTCTGATGGAAAGAAGTCCGGCAGTACTGCAATTGACCCAGGCCGCCGAGGCAGGCGATGAACTTGGGGTGAAGAAACTACTGGTGGAGCATCCAGACTTGGTCAAGGAACTTACCGAGGAGGATCGCGCCGGCTTGGTTCATGCGGCGCAAAAGAGCGATTCCCGGGCAGCGAAGGTGATGCTGGAGGCGGGGTGGCCCGTGGATGTGCGCGGGCAGCATGGCGGCACGGCATTGCACTGGGCCGCCTGGCACGGAAATGCGGAGCTTGTGGAGTTATTGCTGGCCTTTAAGGCTTCGAAAGAACTCAAGGACCATCAGTACCAAGGAACGCCGTTGGTGTGGGCGCGGCATGGGGCTGAAAATTCCTGGCTGCGCCACGCGGGCGATTACCCGGGTGTGATAGCTGCATTGGAATGAAAATCTTCCAGAATTGGACCTGCGTTGTGACCATGAACCGGACGAGCATTCCCGCAGCCATACGACGTAGCGCAGGTTTTCAAACCTGCCGTATCGCGGGCCTCCAGGCCTGCCGGGCCTTAGGGTGAACCGGAGTGCTTAGGGACGTGGCACGGCGCAGCTGACTGGAAAGTCGGCGATACAGCAGACAGGAATGTCTGCGCTACATGGCGGTAGTGGTTCATGGAGAGGCGGACGTTGGAGGCGAACCGCGAAGTCTCAGTTTCCCAGGACGCGGTAGAATTTCGAGACCGCAGAGAGGGGAATCGTGAAGGGGCTGGAACTGGCTTCATTACTCCATGGCCCTTTGATGGTGGGCCCGCTTTGGAGGGTTCCACCCGAATAGGTGATCGATGCCGAATTTCCAATGTGCGCGATGGACAGCGTCGATTTCACCGGGGTGCCGACCGCATAGGCCACCGTGTTCAATAAAAGGGTTCGGCCCGCCTCGCTCAGGAGGGTGCTATCCGGCGGAAAATTGGCATCTGGATTGCCGGTCTGGCCAAGGAACAAGCCAATGCGCTTGTTGGGTGCGACCGTGCCATCAGAAAGCGTTTTGCCTTTGTCATAAACCCACAGCGTCGGGTATGTCCCATCGGCATTGACGCTGGCAATGACGTCGGCCCCGGCAGACGGGAGCCCAAAATTGAAGCTGTACAGGAAGTTGTAAACCTTGACCTTTCCAGTCAATCCGCCGGCAATGGCGTGGCCCGGTTTGCGGATGTAGAGCGAGTCCTGGGGACCCGGGTCGGTTCCCAAAGCCGTCACTTCGGTCCGGGCCGTATTGCCCCACCCAATGAAATCATTAGCGCCACTGGTGGCCCAATCCGGGGAGAGTTTCACCCATCCCGCATTGTCAAACATGAAGGCCTCGAATGAGATGATAGGAACATCCGTATCGTGCAGGGCGAACTTCGCGGTAGCTTGGCCCGGAGGTTCGGCGACCGTCGTCGACCCAATGGTCTCGGAGATGAAGACCACCTGATTCGTTGATGCAGCTGCTCGTAGTTCATCTGGCTCGGTTGCGCGCCCGTCCGAGTTGAACACATTCACCTGATAGCCTTTCGCTTGGAACAGGGCGATCAAATAGGGATCGATGTTGCCGGGGGAACTGGCATTCGAGGTGACAAACAGGATTTTGCCAGAAGACTGTTGATCGACGTCATAACCGAAGATGATCTCGCCCGCCCCGCCATGGGATAGCCGCCCGCCGCTATCAATGACCGAGGGTAAGGCCCCCGGGTCTGTCCGTGTGTAGGTGCTGGTACCCGTATCCGCTGTTCGCCAAACTTGGTGGGCAACATCGTCGGCGGTTAGCCCAGCCACATAGTCCGCGGTATAGCCTTGGAAGCGCGCTCGGTTTGCCCAGAAGTATTGAATTTCCAAGTCCTGCGAGCGTGTGCCATCGCCATTCCCACCCGATCGAAGGGGCCCATGCTTGTCGTCATCATCCAGCCCGATATTGAAGCCCATCCGATAGCCGTTGCGGAGCTTGTTGCCCGCCAACGGGTTTTCAAAGAGCGACTTTCGAAATCGCGCTTCCAGCTGCCATCCGTCGGTGACCGATTTGCCGAATCCAAAGACCTCATTGGTCTTTCCGTATTTCCAATCGACCGCATTAGCCCACGAGGTGCTCGAGTTTTTGGTATTGCCGACATCGTCCCAGCCGGAAAATCGGCCCAGGTAATTCAAATAATTGTGACCACCATATTGGTTGCCGGTGGCATCATTGTCGGTGTTGTCGTCGAAGCGGTCGGCCAGGGCATCGATCACGAGTTCAATCGCGTCATCGCTCCAAAACGCCGAATTCACGTTGTCACTATTGACGATGTCGTCCTGGGTTTTTACACCCACATAGAGGTAGTTATCGTCGTGGGCGAGGTAGAACGTGAAACTGCTGTCCGCAGGCCCATCCCAGGCGTTATCCCCTGGAAAATCGAGAATCCAACCGTTATGGCCCGAGCCCGTGGGCGAGGGGATGACTGTGACTCCCGGAAAGCCACCGTACTCGGCAGCGGAGGGAAAGCCGTCCAGGGTAATGGAGTTGTTTGATACCTTCGGAACAACTAATGTTGTGCTGGCCGTTGACGACCAAGGACCGGAACTGGCCGGGTCAAAGTCGATTTGAGCATCAACCTTCAAGGATGCCAGGATCAGCACTGATCCCAACCGTAGCCAAAGAATCTGCTTCATAATTTTTAGGTTATCATTTTTAAGGTCTGCCGATCTTGTAAGACCGTCAACAGAAATGGTGACCAATCTTTGCGGGCTGTTCTGGCGCGGCCTTGGGAAGCTTTGATTCGGTAAACCTTCCAAATAAAAGCTCTTCTTCTCAACGATACCACTGAATTCCAACGTATTGGATTGTGTGTGACCCTCTGATTTTCGCGTTTTCGCGTGAAAGATATGGCATTGGACTCACGCGAAGACGCAAAATAGCATGGGTAGGTGGAGAGATTCGAGGTCCGCGACTCGGTCCTGTAAGTCCCCAATCATTGCGGGGATCATCACCTCTCCCGTTCTAGAGGCACCTCGGTAGCGAGGCTCCTGCCAGGCCCGGGGGCGATGCAAATCACGCCCGTTCCGAACAGGCGAAGCCCACTGGCCGTCCGCAGGACGGGTAACGCAACCCATTCAATGGCGTTGCGGCCTTAGTTCCCCAGTTCGAGACGGTAAAATCCGGGTTGAATCTCTGCAAAAAACGTGTCGACGGTTCGTAGCCCTGAGGTGGTCTGAATGGCCCAGGGTCCCTTGATGCGGGGTGCGGTCTGTAATAGTGCCTGAGGAAAAAGGCCCGGCCACTCCACGAAGACATGGTTGGTCAATTGTTGAACGCGCAATGTGGGCGTGGGAGCCACCGCCGTCGTATAAACTCGAACGTAATCGACCAGCATCCTCTGGGGAAAGACGGTGGATGCATCCGGACTTCCAGGCCATGGACCTCCGACGGCCAAATTGAGTAGGATGAATTCCGGGCCGTTGTAAACCCACGAAGTTCCTGCCGGCAGCGACGCCGGTGTCACGGTGAAAAAGGACTGGTTGTCGACGAGGAAGCGCAGCAAACCCGGCGACCATTCCATCGCATAAAGATGAAAATCGTCCGAGAATGGATGGCCGTTTGGCGCGACGTAGGCATGCCCGATGCCGTTGCCTCCCGAATATCCCGGTCCGTGAACGGTGGAGTGGACGACCGTCGGCTCCCGACCGATATTTTCCATGATGTCCACCTCGCCGCAGGTCGGCCATCCGACAGTCCCAATGTTGACCCCCAAGAGCCAGAATGCCGGCCAGATACCCTGTCCGTGTGGCAGGCGAATGCGGGATTCGATTCGACCATAGGTGGTCGAAAATTTCCCCTGGGTTTTCAGTCGCGCCGAGGTGTAGTGGCGGGCCACACCGTCGTTGCCCTGGTACTCCTCCTTCCGCGCCTCGATGACGAGCGCTCCATCCTCAATCCGGGCATTGTTGGTCCGCGCAGTGTACGACTCCAATTCCTGATTGCCCCAGCCGCCGCCCCCGATGTCGTAGCTCCATCGGGCCGGATTCGGCCGGGTGCCATTGGGTTGGTCGAATTCGTCCGACCAGACGAGTCGCCACGCGGGCAGGTTTCCAGAGACGGTTTGTCCGTCAACGACCCCGCAAAATGCCAGGCATGCCGCAGCGGTTACGCCCCGGAAAGATGCGAAGATCGAACCTCGGTTCACACCACCAAGAGAGCACAATCCGGGTCGATGACAATGGGTGGTGGTCCTGCGGACGGCCAATGGGCTTCGGCGTTGCAGACTTGGGGAGTGGAAGCGGTGTCCCGCCGCTTTTTCCGCCACTGACAGGCGCCCCCGCGGAATGGGTGAGGCGTGGACAGCCGCGTCGGAGCGCAGATATTCGTGTCTTTCCAATAACGGCTTCAGACCTCAACGGTTGATTTGTCCGCAACCTAATGAATCACAGTAACATCGGTAGGGCGAGGCTCCTGTCGAGCCGCGGCGGTCCGTACCACATCCGCCCCGCAAGTTATACCCGGCCTGACCCCGGAGCGCCACGGGAGGGATGCTGCTGCATCCCCGACTTTCCAGTCGGCTGCGCCGTGCCACGTCCCGAAGCACTGCGGTTCGCCCTAAGGCCCGGCAGGCCTGGAGGCCCGCGATACAGCAGGTTTGGAAACCTGCGCTACGTCGAATGGCCAGGATGCCCGTCCGATTTTGGAGGTGTTCCCTATCTATCTGAAGAAGAGGCGAAAAGTGGTGCCAGCGGGGGGAATCGAACCTCCGACCAAGGGCTTATGAGTCCCCTGCTCTACCGCTGAGCTACGCTGGCACTTTACAGAAGGGGATGCCTTCAGGGGGGTAATGTTTAGAACGGACGCTTTCTGGCCGCAAGTGGTTTATGTCAGTTGCCCACTCCCGGGCGTTCGTGGTTCACTCCATGCCGATATTTATGGGTTTGATCAAATTCGGCACGGACGGATGGCGGGCAATCATTGCGGACGAGTTCACTTTTGCCAACGTGGCACGGGTAGCCCAGGCGACCGCCGACTACTGGCGCGCTAATCCCATTCCCGGAACAGAAAAAAAGGTGATCGTCGGTTATGATCGCCGGTTTTTGAGCGACCAATTTGCTCGAATTGCAGCCGAAATCTTTGTCGGGAATGGATTCCAGGTCGTTTTGAGCAATGCCCCGGTTCCCACACCCGCCGTGTCGTATGCTGTCCGTCAGCAAAAGGCCGTAGGTGGTGTGATGATCACGGCCAGCCATAATCCGCCTGCGTTCAACGGGTTCAAGCTGAAAGCCCACTTTGGCGGATCGGCGGATGCCACCATTTGTCGGGGGATTGAAGACCTGCTCGACAAGAACAAGATTCAGCGGCTCTCACTCGAGTTGGCGAAGGTCGAAAAGCGATTGGTGCTCAAAGACCTGAAGCAGGCCCACCTGGCGGCCTGCAAGAAGCTGGTCAATTTTCCCTTGATTGCCGCTTCGGGAATCAAGTTCGCCCACGAAGCCATGTACGGCGTCGGTGCGGGTTGCTTCGATACCTTGCTGGAAGGGACCACCTGCCAGGTGACCACCCTGAATGCGGCCCACGATCCCAACTTTGGCGGCATCAATCCCGAACCGATCGCCAAGAACTATGTCAAATCGGCAGCGTGGCTGGCGGAACATCCGCACGACGTCTGCCTGGTGACGGATGGCGACGCGGACCGGGTGGGTGGCATGCTGGGGGACGGAGGCCTGTTAACGACCCATCAAATCATCTGCCTGTTGCTGCGGCATTTCATTGTCAACCGCAAGGCCAAGGGGCGGGTGGTCAAGGCCCTGACCACCACCACCATGGTCGACCGAATGTGCGCCCATTACGGAGTGGAGCTGGTCGAGACCGGGGTGGGCTTTAAGTACATCGCCGCCGAGATGATTCAGGGCGGGGTGATGCTGGGCTTCGAGGAGAGCGGCGGGATTGGCTTCCCCGGCCACATTCCCGAACGTGACGGCATCGTCGCTGGCTTAATGTTGCTGGAGCTTTTGGCAACGGAAAAGAAGTCGGTAGCCGTTATGCTTCAGGAATTGGAGAAGCAGTTTGGTCCCCACCATTATTCCCGAATCGACACCCATTTCCCGCTGGAAAAACGCGCCGCATTGATGCAGTTCTGCAAATTGAACGCCCCGTCGAAACTGCTGAAATCACCAGTGGTCGACGTCAAATCGGACGACGGAGTCAAATTCATCGCGGCGAATGGGTCCTGGCTGATGCTGCGCGGATCAGGAACCGAGCCCATTCTTCGAATTTACGCCGAGGGCACATCCGAGGCCGACGCAGCTGCACTCCTCAAGCTGGGGGTGAAATTGACACTTCAAGTGTAGGTCGGTTGCATTCGGGGCCGCCCAAACTTTAGTACGACATTGCGCTTTCCTTTGTCGTCCGGGTGTTGTAGCCCCTTCATTTGGTCGATCTGGGGTGTCCTTGCGACCAGACTCCGTGCGCCTATGACGACAAATCCTTCGACTGCCGCTGGACCGACCTGGAGCTTCAACCGATCCGCCTTCACGCTGATTGAGTTACTGGTGGTGATAGCCATTATCGCCATCCTGGCCGGCATGCTGTTGCCGGCATTGAGTCAGGCGAAGGGCAAGGCAAACGGCATCAAGTGCAACAGCAACCTCAAGCAAATCGACCTGGCCAATTACATGTATTTCCAGGACGAAGGGCGTCCGGTCCATTATGACAACTGGCCGAACCTTTGGATGCTCCGCCTCCGGGCCCGCTATTCGGCCATCGATCAGGTCCGTATCTGTCCGGCGGCCCGGGACTATACCGCTCAGGAGATCAAAAAGCTCAATCCCAGCTGGGGCAGGGTGAACAGGGCCTGGGTGGTGGCCGATAACACGACCAACTATCAGGGGAGCTATGCCTTGAATGGCTACCTCTATTCGGACAGTCCCTACGGCAAGCCAGCCAATATGTTTCGGAATGAAAATGGCATCATCAATCCTTCCAAAACTCCCTATTTTGCCGATTCCGTCTGGGTGGATGCCTGGCCGGAGGAGGCCGACCAACCTTCCCCCAATCTGACCACGGGGGAGACCGGTGAGAACATCGGGCTGATTCGATTCGCCGTGCCCCGCCACTCCGCCTCATCCGGTGCAGGCATCAAGAACTTCAAGAAAACCGATACCCTGCCCGGGGCCATCAATGTGGCGTTTGCCGATGGTCACAGTGAATCAGTGAAATTGGAAAGGCTGTGGAGCCTGACCTGGCACAAGACCTGGACGGCAGAGGCTCGGAAGAAGTAATCGAGGTCTTTCAGATGCTCCCCGGTCCTGGAATGCACACCTGCGCGATGATGGTATTTGCTGCGATGCCGGATGACAGGGGGTGCGAGTTGGCGGTTTTCAAGGAAATCGCCCCTGAATGAAGACGATTCGTATCCATCCGCTGGATGTCCGGGTGGTTTTGACGGAGGTGGGTTCGGTTCTGGGTCACTACCAACTCATTCGCCAGTTGGGCAAGGGGGGTATGGGGGCCGTGTTTGAGGCAGAGGAGGTCGAGAGCGGACGCCGCGTCGCCCTGAAGGTTCTCAGTCATTCCCTCGATTCGCCAATGTCTCGTGAGAGGTTTCGACGCGAGGGTCTTCTGGCCGCTGCCATCAACCATCCCAACACGGTTTATGTGTTTGGGACGGACGAAATTGACGGGCGCGCCTTCATCGCCATGGAGCTCGTCGGTGGAGGGACCCTGCAAGACTGGATTCAGCCCGACAGCCCGATGGCGGTGGATGTCGCTGTGGATGCAGTCTTGCAGGTCGTTGCCGGGCTTGAAGCCGCTGCAGCCAAGGGAGTGCTGCACCGTGACATCAAACCTTCCAACTGCTTTCTGGAGTCTGATGGGACGGTCAAGGTGGGGGACTTTGGTCTCGCCATCTCCGTATCCGCGCCGTCCGACTCCAAGTTGACCGTACCGGGTTCGTTCATAGGCACTCCGGCTTACTCGCCGCCCGAACAGGTCCGCGGTGAAGAATTTACGTTACGCGGGGATATCTACGCTGTCGGGGTCATGCTGTATCAGTTGTTGACGGGGCGGACACCCTTTGTGGAAGAGGACCCGGTCCGATTGCTGGCCACCATTCTGGAGCGTACGCCGGATTCTCCAGCCCGCTGGCGCTCGGGCCTTCCGCCGGGGCTGTGCCGGGTCATCCTCAAATGCATGGAAAAGGCGCCCAGGAATCGATTCCGCGATTATGCGGAATTCCGGAATGCCCTGCTCCCCTATAGCTCCGTCGCACCCACGCCGGCCACGCTGAGTCTTCGCTTCATGGCCGGAGTTCTGGATGGACTGGTGCTTTTTGTCCTGGGGATTTCGGTCAACCTGATTTCAACCGGGCGATGGGATGCATTGATTCATCCGGACTACCATCCCAGCACCCGGATGTTCATGGCCCTGTTTGGATTAAGTCTTAATCTAATTTATTATTCAATCCCCGAGGGGCGTTGGGGAATGAGCCTGGGGAAGTGGATTTGTGGGATTCGTGTGGTGGGCTCGAATCGGGGGAACCCCGGTTATTGGAAGGCATTGGCGCGAAGTCTGATCGTGGAGGGAATTCCAGTTTTTCCATCCGTCTTATACGCTGTGCTCTCCTGTATTCCCAATTCAGCTTCATCAGAGACTCTGACCCGCCTGGAAGCCATATCGGGCTTTAGTCTGGGAGTCGCACCGCTGCTGTTTTTGACCGCACGGCGTCGGAATGGCTTTGCCGCAATTCATGACCTGGTCACCCGCACCCGCGTCGTTCGCCGGGTGGCACATGGCACCCGGCCCCGGCTCAAATTGGACGAGGACTCCATTGTCACTTCCAGACTAGCCTCTGCATCGGCCTCCCATGTCGGAGCCTATACCGTGCTTAAAACGGTCGAACGCCGGGATGGTGTTGAAACCCTTTTGGGATTGGATCGACAATTGCATCGGACGGTCTGGGTCCGAAAGCTGGACATCGGGACGCCTGCCCTCGATTCCAGACTGCAAAATTTGAGTCGAGGGGGTCGTCTCAGATGGCTTAATGGACGACGTTCCAATTCGGAAGCATGGGATGCCTACGAGGCTGGGAATGGCCAGGCTCTTTGGGATGTCCTTCAGCGCCCCCAGGCATGGGACCGTGTCCGATTCTGGCTTTTGGACCTCGTGGAGGAACTGACCGTGTCGCTCAAAACCCAAACCCTTCCGGAAGTGCTGGCTTTGGATCGGGTCTGGATCACCGCCGAGGGGCGGGCGGTCCTCCTCGATTTTCCAGTGCCTGTCGAGGGACACACCGAAGCCTCCCGGGATCCGGCTTGGAGCTCAACGACCAACAATCCGCAGTTGTTCTTGAGTCGTTGGGCGGTGTCGGCCCTGAAGGGTAGGGGGGCCGTTGGGGGTGAGATTCGTCCCTCGGCGGTGGAGGTTCCACTCCCACCCCATGCGCGCGAAGTACTGCGTGAGATCGAACAAGGGCCGTTCCCTGGCTCGTTGCTCAAAAAAATCCGGCATGGGTTCAATCATTTTGCGCGGGTCTCCGTCGGACGCCGGGCGGTCGTGTTGATCGGCTGCTGCGGTGTTCCCCTGTTGGCGTGTGCCTTGGGGGTCGTCGGGTTTTATATGGCGGTCCAGCTGGCTCAGGGACAATCGGCGACGGCGCGTCTCCGCCAGTCGCTGGAGCAATGGGAAACACTTTCCGCGGCTGCTGCTGCGCCCGGTGCTTCCAATTCCGTCCATCTGGAGCAACAGGCCTATGAGGTGTACATCGCCGGTCAATTCCGGTCCACGATCACCAATCACGAAGCTTGGAATGATTTGGCCGGCGCACTCATCCCACGCGAACGACGGAAGATGGCGGAGGAATGGGTCGTCAATCGACCACCGCCAACGGCTGCCGAATTGGAACAAGCGGCCAAGGTGGTAGAACCGTTTCTTGCCAGCCGCCAAACCTTCGAACTCAAAGAGATGCGAGTCGTCGTCTCGAAACCTTTGACGGCTCTGGCGACCGCTGCATGGACGCTGACATTGGGAAGCGCACTTCCCAGCATGATGGCAGCCGTTTTGTTTCGGGGGGGGCTGGTGCTGAGGCTGCTGGGATTGGCAGTGGTGCGAACGGATGGAAGTCGGCCGTCGCGGCTCCGGCTCCTGTGGCGTGCTGTCATTGCGTGGAGTCCGGTGATTGCCTTCTCATTGGCAAGCCTCGGGTGGAAGCCCGGCCCGACGGGCATGCCTTGGCTGACAAGTATGGAAATCATCGGAGGGGCCTTTGTCTTTCTGGGGCTGATGATCTGGGCAGGGCTCTTCCCCGGCAGAGGACTCCACGACCGACTGGCTGGGACATGCTTGATTCCGCGGGAGTAGGGGAGGGGCATCTCAAGCGGCGTTGGACGCAGCCAAATTCTCATGGACGGTAGGGTCGTTGAAAACAAATCGTAACGCTGACAATAGGCAACGCTATTAAAAGAATACGGGAACGATGAAAAAGCCTACTACCTATTCTTTGAAATGCTGGATCGCTATCGGGCTAACAATCAGCAAATGTCGACTTGGAATTGATGCGATAGAGCATGCGGTCTGCAGGTGGTCCTCCTCTTAATCTGCGATAATCTGTGAAAATCTGTGAAAATCTGCGGACAAATTTCCTCCGTCTGTGGAGCAAGGTCCGCAGATTCACGCAGATTGACACAGATTTGAAAGACGGGACAACGGGTATCGCGCGTTGATTGGGATGTATGCGTTCCGGCGAGTTCCTGATCGTCCACATTGCTTTTGTAAATAAAGATAAACGTGAAACAAGAAGTGATGATAGGAACCTCTTCTCTTCGTGTCTTCGCGGCTTCGTGTGAGATAAATGGACTTGGACTCACGCGAAGACGCGAAGGCGCGAAAAAGCAGAAGAAAGATGAAGTGAACGGAGTCCCAGGATGCGCTTCTGCAGTTACCCAATCATCGTGGACTTTTGGGTGCAACAGGAAGAACCTCACGAGCTACCGCGGCGCCGTCCACTCGTTCAAGGTCCGCTCCTCCACCGCGGCGACGGGTTCAAGGCCCAGGCTTTCCATTACTTCCCCGATAAAGTACAACGATCCGGTGACCACGACGAACGGGTCCGATTGGGCCGATTTCAAGGCTTCGGCGACTGTGGCGGTCGCCTTCACGGGACGCCCAAGGCCCGTTGCCAGACACGCGGCCCGTAACTCTTCGGACGATACCGTCCGACTGCTGCCCACAGGCGCGGTGATGATTCGACCAGCCAATGGCACCAGTTCGCGGACCATTTCCTTCCAATCCTTGTCCGCAAGGATGCCCAGAACCAATGTGGGGCGTTGCCCCGCTTCCTCGGTTTGAAGAAACGCCGTCAGCGCCCGGATGCCATCCAGATTGTGTGCACCGTCGAGAATCCAACGGCTCTTGCCCCGTTGGAGTCGTTGCAGGCGACCCGGCCATTGAGCGGTCTCCAATCCGATTCGGAGTTGATCATCGCTGACCGGGAGAGCGAAACGAAGCAGGCGCACGGTGGCGGCGGCGAGGGCTGCATTGGCCCTTTGGTGCTCCCCAGCGAGGGACGGTTCGATGGTGAATCGTTGAACCGCCGGGGCATCCACCGTGATTAGGGGGGCTTCCAGCTCCCGGGCTTTGAATTTCAAGACCTCCAGGGCTTCCGGAACCTGGGTTGCGGTGGTGGCCGGAATCTCCCGTTTGAGTATTCCGGCTTTTTCGGCGGCAATTTCGGCATGGGTTTTTCCCAGGACGTGTTGATGGTCCAAACCGATATTGGTGATCACGCTTGCCAGAGGAGTCACGATGTTGGTGGCATCGAGACGTCCACCCAGTCCTGTTTCCCAAATCACCAGGTCGCACTTTTCCCGTTCAAACCATCGCAGGGCCACGATGGTCGTGAATTCAAAGAAGGTCGGTTCAAGGCCTGGGGCATCGGTGACGGTTCGATCCCGAAGTTCCTCCACCAAGTCCGCCAGTGCCTGATCGGGAATGGGGATGCGATTGACCTGGATTCGCTCGTTGAAGCGGACCAAGTGGGGTGAGGTATAAAGTCCGACCTTCAGACCGGTCTGCCGGTAAATGCTTTCCAGCATCGCACAGGTGGAACCCTTTCCGTTGGTTCCGGCCACGTGGATGAAACGGAGTTGATGGTGGGGATTGCCGACCAAGGCGGCCAGTCGCCGCGTGGTTTCCAGACCTGGTTGGAACCCGAACTGTCGAAGCTGATGGAGGTACTGAAGAGCGTCCGGGAAGGTCACGGAGACGATGGGGCCAACGGTTCAATCCAACGAAAAATGTCTGCGGAGCGAATGGTGACAGCTCCAAGGAAACTTCGGCGGCTACTGCTGCTGTTGGAATTCCTGCTGCACCAGAATTTCATCCTCCATGTTCACAAACGGCTGGAAGATATAGGCGTTGAAAAGGGAGGCACCGATGTTCCCAAGCTTGATCTGGAGCAGGTCGATGTAGTCATGCAGACCATGGGCAAAGATTTCCTCGATGGTGCCAAACTCCAGTTCGGCCAGGAGTCGACCGGACAATTTCTCTGCGTCATTGCTAAAGCGCCGGGAGGGAATGCCCGAGATGTCATGAAGGCTACGGTCGAGTTCTTCGACACAGAAGCGTACCGAGCGGGGGAAGCTATCGCTCAGCAGGAGGAATTCAGCGACTTTGACCGGTGTGACGTCGCCTCCGTGGATGTCCTTATAGGCGTCCCAGGCGGAGCAGGAACGCAGCACCGCACTCCACTCGAGCGCATCCGTCTGGCTGACCTTGGTGGGCAGGCCCTTGGTGGGGACGGTGGTATGGCGGACATCGAGAATTCGGGTCGTTTGGTCGGCCCGTTCGATGAATTTGCCGGTCTGCATGAAGTGCCAGCCTTCGTTGTGAACCACGGTGGCGTAAATGATGCCGACGAGGTGGAGTGAGCTGGCTTTGATTTGCTGCAAAAATTCAAAAGGACTGTCCTCCCAGGTTTCACGCGCCTTGGGTGATCGGAGAAACAAGTAGAGGCGGTTGAGTTCCTCCCACATCTCCACAGTGATTTGGTCCCGAACCATTCGGGCGTTTTCGCGGGCCTGGGTGACCGAAGTCAGGATCGAATTGCCGTTTTCCAGCTCAAACACTAGGTATTCCGTGACCGCCTGACCGGTCGCCTGTGGATGAAGTTTGAGGAATGACTCGTCATCGCCGGTGGCCTGAAGGATGGGCATCCAATAGGCCGTCAGCTGATCGTCATTCAAGTGGCGGGAGTCCAGCAGAAGCTGGAGATTGACGTCCACGATACGGGCGGTGTTTTCCGCCCGTTCAATATATCGGGACATCCAGTACAGCGAATTCGCGACGCGACTCAGCATGGGGTGAAGGGGGACTGGGATTGACGGCGCATGAGCGGGGAAAAGAGCGGAAGAGAGGGGATTGGACCCAGGAGATCATTCATCACCATAGAGCACCCAGGTGTCTTTGCTGCCACCACCTTGGGAGGAATTGACCACCAACGACCCTTTGCGAAGGGCCACCCGGGTCAGGCCTCCGGGAACAATCACCGTCTTTTCCCCGTAGAGGATGAAGGGCCGAAGGTCGACATGCCGACCTTCAAACCGTCCGTCCCCGACATAGGTCGGATGGGTGGAAAGGGAAATCATCGGCTGGGCGATATAGTTGCGGGGATCGGCGATGATCCGTTGACGGAAGGCCTCCACTTCCTCGGAAGAGGCCTTGGGTCCCATCAGCATGCCATAGCCGCCGGATTCATTGGCCGCCTTGACCACCAGCTTGGGGAGGTTTTCAAGGATGTATTTCCGGTCGGCATCCTCCGAGGCGAGGTAGGTGGGGACATTGGGGATGATCGGGTCCTGACCCAGGTAGTATTTGATCATCTTCGGGACGAAGTAATACATGACCTTGTCGTCGGCGACTCCGGTGCCGATGGAATTGGCCAGACTGACATTGCCTGAGCGATAGGCTTGGACCAGGCCGGGAACGCCCAGCATGGAATCGCGACGAAACACGGTGGGATCGAGGAAATCGTCATCCATGCGTCGATAGATGACGTGGACCGGCTGCAACCCCTTGGTCGTGCGCATGAACACCCGGGCTTCGCGGACCACAAGGTCTTTTCCTTCCACGATCTCGATGCCCATCTGCCGGGCGAGGAAAGTGTGCTCGAAATAGGCGGAATTGTAGCAACCCGGGGTGAGCAGGACGACGGTGGGGTCCACCACGCCATTGGGGGCGATGTATTGCAGGGTGCGCAGGAGTTCCTGCGGATACTGGTCAACTCGTCGAACGCCAATGGCTTCAAAGATGCCAGGAAAGGTACGCTGGAGCGCCCTGCGGTTTTCGAGCACGTAGCTGACGCCGGAAGGGGTTCGCCCGTTGTCTTCCAAAACCATCCATTGTCCGTCGCCGCCACGAATCAAATCGGTACCGCAGATATGGATATAAATGTCTTTGGGGACCTGAAAATTGACGAATTCCCGGCGGAAATGCTTGGCCGAAAGGATGTAGTACGGCGGTATAACCCCATCCTTGAGGATTTTTTGCTCGTGGTAGAGGTCGTGAAGAAAAAGGTTCAGGGCCTGGATTCGCTGGGTCAGGCCCCTCTCCAAGTACTCCCATTCCTTGGCTGGAATGATTCGTGGAATCAGGTCAAACGGGAAAATGCGTTCCGTTCCCTGAGAATCGCCGTAGACGTTGAAGGTGATACCCTGACGCATGAAGGCCAAATCAACCGCCCGGCGCTTCTCGTCGAACTCCAAAGCACTAATCTGCGAAAATTCGTCTAGAAATTTTTGGTAATGAGGGCGCGACTGTTGAGAGTCGACGGCCATTTCATCGAAGAATCCGGTTGGGTCGTATTCCCGTAGCACGACAAGAGAGAACTCTGACCCGACGGGTTCGAGCAAGACTTTCACGTGAAATCGCCCGAAAAAAATTACGGTTTCAGTGCAATCGAAGGCATTGACAGATGGAAACAAGTCTGTAGGCTCTCCTTTCTGTTTTTAGACGGAGTCTATGCCGAATACCAAGTCAGCTGCCAAACGTGTCCGGGGAAGCGCTACCAAGGCTGCCCAGAATCGGCGCGTTAAAAGTCGTTTGAAGCTCGTTGAGAAGCGCTACGCAGCGCTGTTGAAGGAAGGTAACCACGCCGAAGCGTCCAAAGCGCTCTCTGCAGTGGCCTCCGCCTATGACAAGGCTGCCAAGGTCGGTGTCGTCCGCAAGGCCAAGGCTTCCCGCAAACACTCCCGTTTGCAGTTGCGCCTCAACGCGGTGACCCGCCCGGCGGCTAAGGCTACCCCTGCTGTTGCTGCCTAAAGAGGCATTCCTCAAGCATCGGATAGGTGCCAATGCGGCGGAGTGGAACCTCACCGGCCCACAATCGTTGGACCCGCCGCTTGTCTCTTTGTTAGCCCACGTCCGTGTGGGTTTTTTGTTGTTTGGGAGCGACTTGTGTTACCCAGTTCGGACGAGACGTCCAAGCTCCGGGAGTGTGGCTCTGCCCGGGAACCCGGGCGTCTCGCCCGGTGGCAGCGGTGCTGGGGAAAGGGACACCAAAATCGGACGAGACGTCCGCTCCCGGGGACTGCGGGTTGCTTTTTCGCTCATTTGCTGTGACCGTTTCACCGAATGACTCGTGTTGAATCCAATCCGTTCCTGGCCTCTGTTCCGGTCTACGTGCCCGGGAAACCGATAGAGGAAGTCGCCCGGGAGCATGGGCTTGATCCTTCCACCGTCATCAAGCTCGCCTCGAACGAGAACCCTTTGGGACCTTCACCCAAGGCGGTGGAGGCAATGCAGCATGTTCTTCAAAACCTGCATCTCTACCCGGATGGCAATGCCTTCTACTTGAAGCAGAAGTTGGGCAATCTCCTGGGGTTGCCCACGTCTCATCTGAGTCTGGGCAACGGCTCCAACGAAATCCTTGAATTTCTGGGGCATGCGTTCCTTCGCCCAGGCGATGAAATGGTTGTATCGCAGTATTGTTTTGCGGTTTATCCCATCGTTGCCGCCTTGTTTGGTGCCCGTCTCGTGACCGTTCCCGCCCGCCAATTGGCCGCTGATATCCCGGCCATGCTCGCGGCCATCACCCCCCAGACGCGGATGCTATGCCTCGCCAATCCGAACAATCCGACCGGCACTCTGACTTCACGAGAGGACATGAGCCGATTGCTGGCGGAGGTTCCACCGCACGTTCTGTTGGTGTTGGATGAGGCGTATGTCGAGTTCCTGGATGACCCGGTGGATTGCCTGCCCCTCATTCGACGCGGCACCCACCCGAATTTGGTCATTACCCGGACATTTTCGAAGATTTTTGGGCTGGCGGGACTTCGCCTCGGGTATGCCATCGCGTCGCCGGACATCATCTCGGATTTGGAGAAAGTGCGGCAACCCTTCAACCTGAATTCCCTCGCGCAAGCCGGCGCTTTGGCCGCACTGGACGACGAAGCCCACCTGTCGAGAACCCGGACCAATAATCGTCAGGGTCTGGATTTTTTTCACAACGCGTTTGCCAGGCTCGGACTTCCATTCATTCGGTCATCGGCCAACTTTGTATTGGTCAAGGTGGGTGACGGCTCGACCGTTTTCCGGGAACTGCAGCGGAAAGGCATTATCACCCGTCCTATGGGGAGTTATGGCCTGTCGGAATGGTTGCGGATTTCCGTGGGGACTCCGGCGGAGAATGTCCGCTGTTTGGAAGCACTTCGGGAGATTCTTTCACCGACGGTTCATCCGGAGCCTGCAAACGTTTCCCACTGAAGTTCAGTCCATACTTGCTGTGCTGCCGCTGTAAAAGGATGATCCCGCCCGCAATGTCGAAGAACGCTCCATCAAAAAGCGGATCGCCTGATCCGCTGCTTGTCATCGTGGCCACCCTGTTGCTGCTGGCCGTCCTTGCCACCTTGTATTTTGCTGCCCAGGGTCCCTCCAAGCCCCTGGTGAGCGAACCGCCCGTTCGCCCGCGTCCCATCATTCAGGACGAAACCCGGGTGGTGGTGGTCACCAAGGAGGTCGCCGGCGGTGCGGGTGTGGAATCCGCCGCCAAGGCAGCCGAGGCCAAGCCGGTTGAGGGAAAACCAGCCGAGGCCAAACCCTCCGAAGCAAAAGCTGCCGAAGTGGTTACTGCCGCTCCTCCCGCGGTGAAAGCCTCCGCGGACGGCAAGATTCATGGTCGGGTGGTCCTCAAGGGGACGCCTCCGCCCGAAAGGCCCATTGGTGCGGCCAAGAGCGATTCCTTTTGTGGTAAATCGTACCCGGATGCCGCCCCAACGACCCGTAACTACGTGGTGGGTGCCGATGGTGGCCTTCGCTACGCCTTCGTGCGCGTTGTCAACGCGCCCGCAGGATCCGGAACGCCAGCAGAAAGTCCGGTGATTGACCAGCACGGCTGTATGTACGAGCCCTACGTGGTGGGGGTGATGGCCGGGCAGAAGTTCCAGGTCAAAAACTCGGATACCTTTTTGCATAACGTCAATTCAGGTAAGCCGAAGAACAACCCCGGCTTCAACTTTAGTCAGGCAGCCGGCCAGGTGAACGAGAAGTCGTTCGATAACGGAGAAATGTGGGTCAAGATGATCTGCAACGTGCATCCATGGATGGCCGGATACGTCTGTGTCGCCGAAAGCGCATTCTTTGCCGTCACCAATGACAAGGGAGAATTCTCCCTACCCGATGGTCTTCCAGCGGGGAAATACAAACTCCAGGTCGATCACCTCAAGGCAGGGAGTGCGACCGTTGATATCGAAGTCGGAGCGGGCAAGGGGGCGGATGTGACCTTCGAACTGGCGGTGAAGTAGGGTTCCCGCTGGGTGGTTGGCGAGCCCATCCTTGATGAGATTCGGCGTTTTTCTTTGGCCGGGATGCCATCCTGCCCCAATGTCAGGGGATGACGGGCCTTATCGCCATTGTAGGACGCCCCAATGTGGGCAAGTCGGCGTTGTTCAATCGAATCGCCGGTCGGCGAATTGCCATCGTCCATGACCGCCCCGGGGTAACCCGGGACCGCGTCATGGCCGAATGCGAATGGAATGGGCATCCGTTTTCGCTGGTGGACACGGGGGGTATTGGCTTGTTGCGGGGGGAACGTGCCGAGGACCGGATCACCGAGGCAGCCTATGAACAGGTTCAAATCGCCATAGAATCGGCCTCGGTCATTCTGTTGGTCGTCAACATTCAGGAGGGCATCGTCCCTTTGGACGAAGAAGTTGCCCGGCGTCTCCGCGATGCAGGGAAACCGGTCCTGGTGGTGGTGAATAAGGCGGACACCTCCGCTTCTGAGGCGGGACTGGATGAATTTTCGGCACTCGGGTTTCCCCATCTCTTTGCCGTTTCCGCCATCCATCACCGGGGCATCGACGATTTGATGGAGTCGGCTTTGTCGCATCTGCCACCCCCGCCACCAGCGGCGGAAGCTTCCGATACCGATGCGGACGAGAGCGATGAGGAATGGAGTATTGGTGAAGGCGAGGTACCACCCGGCCCCAGGAAGGAACGTGCCGCGAAACCCGTCCGGTTGGCCATCGTGGGACGTCCCAATGTCGGCAAATCGTCGATTATCAATGCCCTGACCGGTTCACAGCGGGTCATTGTCAGCCCGATTCCCGGGACCACCCGCGACGCCGTCGATGTTCCCTTTGAAGTGGATACCGACGGGGTGCGGCAGTCGTTTGTTCTGGTGGACACCGCGGGATTGCGCAAAGCCCGGAAGGTCGAGGACACCGTCGAGTTTTTCTCCACTGAACGAACCCGGGAGGCGATCGTCAATTGTGATATCGCCGTGCTCGTTCTGGATGCGGAGAACGGAATCGTTGAACAGGACAAGAAAATCGCAGACCTGATCACCTCCCATCATCGCGCCTGCATCGTGGTGGTGAACAAATGGGATTTGGTCGCCGAAGCCGTCCGCGAAGCCCGCGAAAAAGAGGTGGAACGCCGCAAGGATGTTCACCGGGATGATCGGGAAAAGCGACTGACGACCCTGGCCGAGTTCGGGGAATGGGTGCAGGAAAAGCTGTTCTTTCTGGATTATGCCCCGGTCATTTTTACGTCCGCCACCGATGGTTTTCAATTGGACCGATTGCTGGAGGCCGTTCGCTACGTGGCCACGCAGCTCAAGCAGCATATTCCGACGGCCATTTTGAACCGAACCCTTCGGGATGCCGTGGATCGACGACAACCCGTCAGCCGCCAGGGACATCGATTGAAGTTCTTTTACGCCACGCAAACCCTGCAACAGCCTCCGACCGTACTCCTGTTTCTCAATCGCGACGATTTGCTGACACCCGCCTACGAAAAATATCTGGCGGGAGAACTGCGCGCCGCCTTCGGGTTTGAAGGGTGCCCCATCATGCTGGTCCCCAAATCACGGCCCAAAACCATCGAGCCGGTCCGGAAATTCCGACAACCGGGGGTTGCCGCCGACGCACCGGTCGAGCGCCGCGGTGCGGCCCGCAAGGCTTGGGAGAGAAAAATGGAACGGATTCAACGCCCGGCCAAGCGTCCGACTCCGAGCCCGGGAAAAACGATTGCTCCGGCAGGAGATATCACGCCGGGACTGGGCGGAAAAACACCGATGAAGGCGATTCAAGACCCACCTCGGGGTCCCGGACTCCCGACACGGGAGAAATCATCGGGAGGGGCAGCTGCAGAGTCCCGTTCAGGACGCCCGACGTCCCGGCGTACCGAACGTTCGAAGGAAAAATCGAAAACCAGTCCTCCATCTCCTCGGGGTGGGCGAACCAAAGCAGCACCGGGACGGCCCAAAGCGGGCGGAGGTTCAGCCGCCCGGACGAAGGAAGGCCTCGAACGGCAGGCGCGGGACGAAGGGGCCGCCAAGCCCATTTACCGGCGGAAACCGTCCCCGCCGCGGCTCAAAGCCCGCTGAAATTACTTTGCTTGTGGTGTCTGCGCCGAGGCTGCCTCAAAGGCCGCTCGAAGCCGTTCGACACGTTTTCGATTGGCACCCAGGTCTGAATGTCCGACGCGCGAGGCCGATCGGACTTGGAGGACTTTGTTCCCGTCGTCGACCAGGATTTCGACGTCATCTTTAAACCGGAAGATGAGGGAGGTGAACACCGCGTGCAGATATCCTGGATTTTCCGTCACGATCCGGGTTCGCGGTTCGGCAAGAATGACCTGTTTCATCCGCTCCGCGGCGGCGGTTGAGTCGCCGGTAAAGCGAATGGGATCGATTTGATGGTCGGTATCGGTCGTTTGGCTGCACACGCAATTGGGAGAATCGGGGCACGGGAGCAGGCGGCCATTGTTCAGACTGATGGCGGGAGGGGTTTTCATTTGGCATCCAATCAGTGTGGCAAGGCCGATAGCCAAAAGAATGCCTATCGGCAGACGGCGTTTCATGGACTGATTCTAACCCTTCTGGCCCTGAACGCGAACAGTCGCTTGCATTCAACGTTTGCGTCTGTAAACTTTGAGAGTAATCCCGGTTCGGCTCATCGTTTCGCTCCCGGCGGGGCAGGTTCATAGGTCCTGCACGGGGTATCGCCGGGCTTGAAAGGTTGGATTGGAACCGGGATTCCGTATTTTGATGGGATTCGTCGGGGTCGACGTTTGACTTTCGGTGATAGCCTTCGTTAACTGGCCGCTCCTTATTCCCCCGGGCGAAAGTCTCGTGGTGGGGGCGCGGGAATCGAAAGGGCAGTTGTGGCAGCCAAAGACGATTATTTAATCGACACGATGTTGGACATGGGGTTGTTGTCCCATGACCAGGTGGATGAAGCGCGGGCAGAGGCCGAGGCGTCCGGGGAGGGCGTTCTCGACACCATGGTCACGGCTGGGCGGCTCGAATCAACTCTGGTGGTGGCGGCCAAGGCGGCTTATTTCGGGGTTGAAGCGGTGAATCTGAACGATCACCGCCTTTCCGATGAAGTCATTGGACTCATTCCGCGGCATGTGGCCAAGAAGTTCAACGCGGTGCCAGTGGGCCAGAGTGAGGTCGGGTCCGTGATCGTGGCCATCGCCGATCCGTCCGACATCGACACCGTTGACGGACTACGCCATGCGCTCAACCGGGATGTTGAATTGCGGGTGACCAGCCTTTCGGACCTGGATGGGGCCATCGGTAAATATTACGGTGGGTCCAATCGGGACGACGGCGGGATCAGCAAGATGATTCAGGACATCACCGAAGGAGAGGTCGCGGTGGCCACTCTGAAGGGGGATGTTTCGACCAACAGCGATTCCATCGACGCCGATGCTCCGATCATCAAGCTGGTGAACCAGGTGATCGTGGACGCTTTCAAGAAGCGGTCCTCAGATATCCATCTCGAACCGCTTTCCAAACGGTTTCGGCTCCGTTTCCGTATTGATGGTGTCTGCGTGGAGCAACCCGACCTTCCCAAGCGGTTGCAAGCACCCATTGTGGCCCGCCTGAAGATCATGTCGGCGATGAGCATCGCCGAGCGACGGATTCCCCAGGACGGCCGTATCCAGACCAATGTGGGCGGCAAGACCATCGACCTTCGTGTCAATTGTCTGCCGACACAGCACGGCGAGGCCATCGTCATGCGTATTTTGGACAAGACCGGACTGCGCCTGGGCCTCGGTGAACTGGGATTTTTTGCCGATGACCAGGCCACCTTTGAACGGATCATCGGATTGCCGGACGGAATCCTTCTGGTGACTGGTCCCACGGGTTCTGGAAAAACCACCACGCTGTACTCCTGTCTCAACTACATCAATCGTCCTGATCGAAAGATCATCACGGTGGAAGACCCGGTGGAGTACATGCTGGCGGGCATCAACCAGGTGCAGGTGCATGAACACATCGGCTTCACGTTCGCCCTGGCTTTGAGGTCGATGCTCCGTCAGGCACCCAACGTCATCATGCTGGGGGAAATTCGTGACATGGAAACGGCCAGCATCGTGATCAATGCCTCACTGACGGGTCACTTGGTATTCAGTACACTGCACACCAACGATGCGCCCGGAGCCGTGACCCGTCTGATTGACATCGGGGTGAAGCCGTTCTTGGTGGCCTCGTCGGCCCGGTGTCTGATGGCGCAACGTCTGGTCCGGAAAATCTGCAAGAACTGCGTTCAGCCGCATGTGTTGAACGATGCGGAATGCCGGTCCTTGAATTTTACACCTGAAATGGTGGCCCAGGCCACTCCCAAGAAGGGACGCGGTTGCGCCGAATGCAACAAGACGGGACACCGCGGCCGATTCGGCATTTTCGAAATTTTCGTCATCAACGACGAGGTTCGGAAGCTGATCTACGAAAAGGTTCCGGCGAATCAGTTGCGGCTCAAATCGCGTGAGTTGGGCATGCGCACGTTGCGCGAAGACGGAGCAAGGAAGGTGCTGGCGGGATTGACGACCGTGGATGAAGTCATCAAAGCGACCGTTACGGACCATTAAAACCGTTCTGGCAATGTTTCTGCTCCCCAATTCAACGATCCAGCGGTAAACACGAGCTTCCTACTTTTTGTCATGTCGTACCAAATGTCCGATTTGCTGCAGTTGATGGTCTCCGAAGGGGCTGCCGACCTGCACATCCGCGTCAATATTCCGCCCGTGATTCGCCTCCACGGCGTTCTCCATCGCGTGGATGGCCCTCCGCTGAAGCCGGAGGATACCGAGGAATTAATGCGTTCGATCACTTCCGAAGACCATATTCAGCAAATCCGCGAGAAGGGCGGTGCCGACTTTGGCTTTGCCTTCGGCGAAATGGCACGCTTTCGGGTCAGTGCCTTCAAGGAAAAGGGAAATTTTGCACTCGTTTTACGTCAGATTCCCAGCAAGTTGCTGACCTTCGAGCAGATCGGTCTCCCGCCCGCGGTCAAGGAACTGCTGTGGAAACCACGCGGACTCATTCTGGTGACCGGGCCGACAGGGTCCGGTAAGACCACCACGCTGGCCTCGATGATCAATATCATCAACGAGGAGCGTGATGAGGCTCACATCATCACCATTGAGGACCCCATCGAGTATTACCATAAGCACAAGAAGGCGGTCGTGACCCAGCGGGAGGTCAATGTCGATGTGCCCAACTTTGCGGAGGCCCTGCGCCGGGCCTTGCGTCAGGACCCGGACGTCATCCTGGTCGGTGAATTGCGGGACTTGGAGACGATGGAAGCCGCTATCGCCGCCGCTGAAACGGGTCACTTGGTCTTCGGGACCCTGCACACCACTGGGGCGGCCAAGACCATCGACCGTATCGTCAATGCGTTCCCCACCAACCAGCAGGAACAGATTCGAATTCAGTTGTCAACGGTGCTGCAGGCAGTGATCTCGCAGCTACTCCTGCCTCGATGCGACAAACCAGGACGCGTGGCCATTTTCGAAATCATGGTCAACACGCCTTCCATCGCGGCGCTCATCCGCGACAACAAGACCTTCCGGATTCAGTCGGATATTCAGACCGGTGCCAAATTCGGAATGTTTACCCTCGACAGCTTCCTGGTCGAAAAATGGCAGGCCGGATTAATCTCGGAGGAAGAGGTTGTGACGAAATCGCAGGATCCCACCACGATCACGCTGAAAGTTCAGGAAATCAAAGCGGCACAAGCCGAGGCCAACCCCGGTAACTAGGATAAATCCCATGTCTGAAGCTGTTACAGACCCCCTGCTGACCCTGCTCCGTGAGCGCGGCATGATCGACGACCTGCAGGTCGATGAAGTCATGCAGGAGCACGTCCGAAGTGGGAAACCGGTTCTCACTGTCATCCAGGACTACGGTTTGTTGGACCTGGACTCCCTGCTTCAGGTGATGGCCGATCATTTGGGAACCATGGTGGTGGAGGTGGACGAAGCCGCGATCACCCCCGAGGTGGTGGCCCGGGTTCCCGTGGAAAGCGCCCGCATGTATCAGTGTGTTCCAGTGGCGCTGTTTGGCGAAACGGTTCAGGTGGCGCTCATCGATCCGCTCAATCCTCAATTGATCGACGAACTGTCTTTCACAGTCAAAGGGGAGATGCAGTTGGTGGTGGCGGACCCGGCAGCCATTACCAAGGCGATTGAAAAGTTTTATCCAGCCAAGGGCTCCAGCGGATATGCTGACCTTCTGGCCCAATTTGGGGCGGAAGTCCATGCCCAACAGGAGGAATCCGGCCCAACCGGAGTCGCCCTGGACGATTCCAGCGATATTCCGGTGGTCAAGTTCGTCAATCTGGTCCTGATGCAGGCGGTTCAGGACCGGGCCAGCGACATCCATTTTGAACCGTTCGAAGACGAGTTCAAGATTCGGTACCGCGTCGACGGCGCTCTCTACGAGATGTCCCCGCCACCCAAGAGCCTGGCCAGTCCGGTGACTTCCCGTCTCAAGGTCATGGCCAACTTGAACATTTCAGAAAAGCGCATGCCACAGGACGGGCGCATTTCGGTGAACATAGCGGGCAAGCAGATCGATTTGCGTATGTCGACGCTCCCCACCGCCTTCGGTGAGTCGGTGGTGTTGCGGGTGCTCGATCGATCTGCGGTAAATCTGGAACTGGAGTCGTTGGGACTGCCGAAGTTTGCCTACGACTACACGATCGAGACGATCAACCAGCCCAACGGCATTTTTGCGGTGACGGGGCCGACCGGTTCTGGCAAGACCACCACGCTCTATTCCTGTCTGCGCCGGATCAACACCATCGACACCAAGCTGCTGACCGTCGAAGACCCCGTCGAATTTGACATCGAAGGGATTATGCAGGTGCAGGTCAATGAGGCCGGTGGCTTGACCTTCGGTAAGGCACTGCGCGCCTTCCTTCGTCAGGACCCGGATATCATCATGATCGGTGAAATGCGCGATTTGGAAACGGCGCAAATCGGTATTCAGGCATCGCTGACCGGGCATTTGGTGCTTTCGACCCTTCACACCAACGACTCCGCTGGAGCCGTCACACGTCTTGTGGACATGGGGGTTGAGCCCTTTTTGATTTCCTCAACCCTGCTGGCGGTGATGGCTCAGCGGTTGGTCCGGAAAGTGTGTGTCAAGTGCCGGACTCCCTTCGAGCCATCCGAGAATCAGCTCAGCCAGATGAATCTTTCGCCGCATGACATCGGCGACAAGATGTTCTACTACGGTCGGGGCTGTTCCACCTGCAATGATACCGGATACCGCGGACGCAAAGGCATCTACGAATTGCTGGTGGTGACCGACGCGGTCCGAAATCTGATCAATGAGCGTGCGCCGACCGTGGTCGTCCGGCAGCGGGCGATTGAGCTGGGCATGGTGACCCTCCGGGAAGACGGCTTGCGCAACATTTACGCCGGTGAAACCAGCGTCGAGGAAGTCTTGAAGTACACCTAATTCGGCGGAAAGGACCAGTATGGCAAAATTCAACTACGTGGCGATGGACTCCCGTGGTAAGGAGACCAAGGGTATTCTCGAGGTCGGCACCCAGGCGGAGGCGATCAACCGCCTCAAGGAAATGGGGATGTTTCCCACCAAGGTGATGGAGGCGGAAAAGCCGAAGGACAAGAAAGCCACCAAAGGAGGAGGGGGCGGTGGTGGAGGCGGGGCAGGTGCCAAGAAGAAGGGCGGTGGCATGAATATCCGCATCCCCGGGATGGGAAGCGGCGTCAAGACCAAGACCCTGACCACATTCACCCGCCAGTTGGCCACTCTTGTCGACGCGGGACTTCCCTTGATGCGCGGTTTGCGGGTGTTGTCCAAACAGGAGCGCAATCCCACGTTGAAACGAGTGGTGGAAGATTTGGCGGTATCGATCGAAGGCGGCAGTACCTTTTCCGAGGCTCTTGCCCAGCACCCCAAGGTCTTCAACAAGCTGTTTATCAACATGGTTCGCGCCGGCGAGTTGGGCGGCGTGTTGGAAGTGGTGCTCAACCGTCTTTCCGAATTCATGGAAAAGGCGGAGAAGATCAAGGGCAAGGTGGTTGCCGCCATGTTCTACCCCGTGGCAGTCATGGTGGTTGCCGGCGGCATCCTGGTTTTGTTGATGGTGGTGGTGGTTCCCAAATTCAAACAGATTTTCGCCGACATGTTGGGCAGCGATGGTCTTCCTGGCTTTACCGAGTTCGTCCTCAAGATCAGCGATACCATCAAAACCCAGACGGTTATTTTGTACGACGGTCCGCCCTATATCCTGCCCGGACCCGTGGTGGTCGGCTTGATTGTCTTCTTGATTATCTTCCGTTTGGCCGTTCGAACCAAAAAGGGACGATGGCTTTGGGATAAGATCAAGCTCCACCTTCCCGCCATTGGGCCAGTCATTAGCAAGGTGGCCATCGCCCGCTTCTGCCGAACCCTCGGCACGCTGGTCAGTTCCGGCGTCCCAATTCTGCAGGCGCTCAACATCGTTAAGGAAACCGCCGGCAATATCATCGTGGCGAATGCCGTGCAGGAGGTGCATGAGTCAGTGAAGGAAGGCGAGACCATTACGGCTCCTCTGGAGAAATCCGGAGTGTTCCCGCCCATGGTGATTAGCATGGTCGACGTCGGTGAACAAACCGGTGCGCTTCCGGAAATGTTGCTGAAAATCGCAGACAACTATGACGACGAAGTCGACAACGCCGTCGCGGCCATGACCTCGCTTTTGGAGCCGATCATGATTGTCTTTCTGGCCGTGATCGTCGGCAGCATCGTCATCGCCCTCTTTTTGCCCTTGATCACCCTGATTGACAAGCTGGGCGGCAACGATGAAGGCGGCGGCGACAAGTAATGACGCCCTTGGATGGAGGATGTCGTCACGGTGGAGGAGCGGCCCGGGTCAATGCCCTTGCCGCTCCGTTTCTGCACCGTCCGAAAACCTCCCCTTGACAGTCTTCTGCCCTATGTGTAAATACAATGTAGTTACAATGCATTGGCAAATATCCAACCCTTAGCTCCCGAATGGAGTTCGACTGGAATAGGTCGCCGTTTGAGTTGGATGGTTCTTTGAAGGTTCGGGATGTCGAGGAGTCGTTTGAAGACCCGTTCGCCGTCAGGCTGATGCCGGATTCACCCCGGTTCAGTGTGCAGGCGCGGTACTTCAATCTCGGACGTTCGGCCACCGGAATCGGACTATTTAGTGTGTATCGGACCAACGGGCGCTCCATCCGGGTGCTGCTCGCCCGTCCCTTCACCGAGTCAGAGGATTTTTTCTATCAACGGAAACGTCGGCAGATGTTGGAAGGATAGGGTGATTTTCAGGAACTGGAATTGCGGCGTCCATCGCGGTAAAGCCAAAGAACTATGAGTTTTGGAACGGTCACCTCTTGGGAGGAAGTCCCACTGTTCGACAGTGAGGATTCGGAGGCGGCCTTTTGGGCTGAGAATGAGGTGGATTTACGCCTCATGGACGATGCGACGGCGGCGTCAACGGAAGGTTCGGACTCGGTGACCATTACGCTGCGGATCGACCCGCGGATGTTGGCACGAATCAAGCGGTTGGCGAGGGAGCGGTACCTCAACTATCAGAGCATGATCAAGCAGTGGCTGAGCGAGCGGATGGAGAAGGAATTGAAGGATCGATGAACGTGGGTGAACCACAACGGACTGAACAATAGGTATGAACGCACAGTGGCCCAACGGGATTGCCTCCAGCGATTCCCTCCAGACACGGTCCAACCGGGACAAATCAATGCCCGGACGCCCCGCCCATGCGTTTACCCTGGTGGAGCTTCTGGTGGTTATCTCGATCATCGCCACTCTTGCCGGTTTGGTGGTCGGACTGGCCCCAACGGTTGGGGAACGGATGAGGGAATCCCGGATTCGGGCCGAATTGGCGGAATTGCAATTCGCCATTGAGAGCTATAAGGCCAAGTTTGGAATTTATCCTCCGGACAATGGCAGCTACATCAACGGGACTCAGGCGGAGCGAGACACCGAGAATCGCAGCGGACTGAGCCCTCTCTACTACGAATTGAGCGGAGTTTTCGTCGATAACGCGAACGGGGTTTTTCTAACGGCCGATACGAAGCAAAGCCTCAGCCCCATGGACATCCAAAAATATTTTGGCCGGGACGGTTTTGTGAATGCCGCTCTTCTCAATCGCCGTCGCCAGTTCACCCATCGGCTGAATGATCGTCAGCACGCAGGTATTTCTAGGACCAGCGACGGCGGTGGGTTGGAGGTCTTGGCCGTCGGCTTTATCACCGATTCCACCAGTAAGCGGGGGTCTGGTTTCTCCTGGCCCACCGACGCGAAGACCCTTGCCCAGTATCCGGCACCGATTCCGGCCAATCCTGGACTGAATCCTTGGCATTATGTCTCCACCAGCCCGGTTCACAATCCCGGGGGCTATGATCTTTGGGCCGAGTATTTCGTTCGCGGGGAACGCCGCATCCTGGCGAATTGGAAACAATAAGCGTGAAGACCAACCCTCCTACCGTCCTTTCCACATGAGATCCAACGACTCCAACCGGCGACAGGCTCGCGGTTTTACCCTCATCGAACTTCTCGTCGTCATCGCCATCATTGGCATTCTTGCCGGAATGTTGCTTCCCGCCATCGCTGGAGCCACCAAGAAGGTCAAGGTCAAGAAGGCGGCTGTAGACATCGCCAACATCGTATCGGCAGTGACCGCCTTTCAAACCGAGAACCAGCGCCTTCCCAGTTCGGAGAGGACGCGCAACGCCGTGACAACGGCTTTTCCCGACTTCACCTACGGCGCCATTCAGGGAGGGACCCAAGTCTTCGACAGCAGCCGTAAATTTGCCTATGACGCCATTTCCAATCCCGCTCCGGGCGGCTGGCAGGTCAGCAATGCCGAATTAATCGCCATCCTCACCGACACGTCGCTTTCTGCCAACGACTTCACCGGATCGGTTCCGGGCTACGCCGTCGTCCTGGATTCGGATAGCAAGGCCATCAACTTTGGTCACAAGCTCAGTCCCAAACGATCGACCATCTTGAACGTCAAGACGGTCAAGGGAACCGGTCCCAATGGGATTAGCGAAGAGGACAAGATTTATCGGGATCCTTGGGGCCACCCCTACATCGTGACCTTGGACCTCGATTATGACGGTCGAATCCTGGACCCCTTCAGCAACAACCCTCCGGCCACGGACCCCAAAGCCCGCTTCATCAATCAGCCGGTGATCGCCTGGTCGCTCGGGCCCGACGGACGGGCTGACCTGACCCAGCCGCCGGGTCGGGCTCCTTCATCCGGTGTGTTCGTCAACAAGGACAATATCTATAGCTGGCGTGAGTAATTCCTAAAGCGATCCTCTTCCAAGCCTCCGAGCCATGAAAACGTTGTACGCCCATCCATTGATCATCCGGGGAAACCGTCGGATGCGCTCGGGGCACGGTTTTACGCTCCTGGAATTGCTGGTGGTCATCGGGTTGATTGGGCTGATGACCTTTATTGCCATTCCTGCCATCAAAGGGTTTGGTCAGTCCAACAAACTGGCGGCGGCACAGCGGCAGTTGTCCGACGACATTGGCTATGCCCGCCAATACGCCATCAACAATCGGGTGCCGGTGTTCGTTGTCTTTTTTGCGCCATATGACCCCGAGGGGAAAAACCGGCAGCCGGTGCCATTTCCAGCGCAGGTCGACCAAAATCATCAAGCCTGGAAGTCTTATCAAAAAAGCCTTCAGGGACCGCAGACGAATTTGACGGAACTTGCCCTTCAGACGTTCACCAATGTCTACAGTGCGGCAAATGCCTGCTATGCCTTCTATACCGAGCAGTCGCTGGGAGACCAACCGGGGGTGACCCGCAAACGCTATGTCTCATTCTCGGGGAATATCTGGAAGACCCTTCCGGAGGGAATCATTCTGGCTCCGTACCTGAACCCATCCCTTTCGTATAATAATTACACCACCAACCTGGATTATAAGACGGTGCCATTCCCGATCGCAGACCAGCTTCCCGGGTTGGTGCCGAAGAACTTCGGATGGCCGACGCTGAAACTGCCCGTATTGGCTTTTGACAGCCAGGGGCGTCTCCTCCGATTTAAGCAGGGGACTGAATCGCCTGACCCGGCCGGACTTTTGGCGGACCGCTATCTCGCCTTGGGTCTGGGAACTGTGATTCTTCCCCGCCAGCCTGTTTTCGATACGCCGGGAAGTGGTGTCCGGCGTCAGGCAACGGATTTCGATTACACGGGCAACATCGACGTGTTGGAGACACCTCGCTCCAATTATACCAACTCATTCTATCGCGTTCAGGCCCTGACGGGGCGGATTCGAAAGCAACCCTGGCCGGTTTTCTGAAAGGCTTCATGCAAACGACATTCATTCGAGCCTCCCGTCGGACCGCCGGATTTACGATGGTCGAACTGGCCATATGCATCGCGGTAGTCGCCGTGGCGATGGTTGCGATCATTGGAGTTCTACCGTCGGGTCTGGGGAGTCAGCAGCTGAGCAGGGAAGAGACCATTGTCAACCAGGATGCCACCGTTCTCCTGGAGGCAATTCGGACTGGTGCATGGCTGTCGGACGATCTGACCAATTATGTCGATTATGTGGTGATTGAGCGTCGCGTTTTCGATGGGGAAAATTCAAATCGCGTGATCACCAATGGGTTCGCGGGCCCTTGGTTTTCCCGGGCCAATGTCCCGCCTCCAGCGACCTACCTTCAATCTCCCCTGGATGTGGTCGGCGCGTTATCGCTGCCCAAGTATGAGTCCATTCCAGAGTATGACGCTTACTTTAACCGCAAGGTTCCAGGTCAGGGTTTCACCAATACCGTCATCGCTCAATTTCGCGCATTCAGCGGTTCTCTCAATGAGAAGCCGATGATCACCAATTCGCTGAGCCCCGTTGCCGGAACGTATGATTCTTCCTTCAGGTATCTGGTTCGGGTTGAAATCAGTCCTGTTCGGACCCGTCCGCAACCTTCCACCAATCGGGTGGCGTTGACGAACACCATCGTGGCCTTGCATACGCAGGAGAATGTGGTTCGACATTCACTGTACGATGTCAGCTTGACCGTCCAATGGCCGGTTTTTGGGAATGAAGTTCCGGCCCGGGTGGGGAACAATTCACGGACGCTGCGAACTCAAGTGCAGGGACGCCTGGTTCCGTTCTATTTCAACGGAGCAACCACTCCGTACACGCTTCAGAATTCTTCCGTGGTTCCGCGCCATTTCACCACGGATTCCGCTTCGGCCAATGTCCTCTATCCGTAAACGCCGATGAGACCCCTACCGAAACTTTCTTTCCCCCGTCGAGTTCGGGCAGCCTTTTCGCTCCTGGAGTTGCTGGTATCCATGGGGTTGTTGTCGGTCATCGTGCTGGCTCTGTTCAGCATGTTTGATCAGACCCAGAAGGCCCTCCATACAGCGATTGCCCAAACGGATGTCATGGAGCCCGGACGCGCGGCGATGGACCTCTTGACGCGAGATTTGGAACGAGGGCGGGCCACCCGTTTTGCAGGAGTCACGAACCTGCTGATTAAACGACGGGACCGTAATGGACCTTATTTCATCCCTGGTGTGCTGGACGCCTATCACCGCGACTCGGCATTGCATGAGCTGTTCTACGTTTCTCCGTTGAAGGGACTCCAATGGACAGCTCAGGGTTGGTTTGTGGCTGACGACGTGGACCCGTCTCAGCCCCCCGATTCCACCCGGTTGGGATCGCTCTACCGATTTGAGTCGACCAACGTGGCTGTGCTCCGTGGAACGAAAGTCACCAACGACTTCAACCGGCAATGGATTGAGTTTACACGCCGAAGCACCAATGCCCCTCAGTTCGGGCGTTTTATTGATGGTGTTGTCTTCTTCCGGGCAACCGCCTTCAGTGCCAACGGTCTGCCGCTGGATTCGTGGGTCTTTCCCAAGGACATTCCGTCAGGTGTCGTCATCACCAACCTGAGTTCTTCCGTCTCGTTGACGGGTTTTACCAACCAGGCGTTGCCAATGGCGCTGGAAGTGGAGTTCGGGGTACTGCCTCCCAAGCTGTTGACGCAATATCGGGCACTTCCATCAGGGAACCCCGTGAATGCAGCCAGTTTCCGGTCCAATTTCTTCGTGAAATACCGTGGTGACGTCCAGGTATTTCGCCAGCGCATCTCCCTCAGCTCCGCGATCCAATGAAACGATCCGCTGTCTCCGCTCGTCAGGGCATCGCCCTGGTTATCACTCTGATCATGCTGTCAGTGGTGACCATCACTGCGGTTGCATTTCTTGCTGTGAGCCGCCGGGACCGGGGATCAACCGTGTCTGCCGGGGCACAAATTGATGTCCGCTTTCTGGCTGACGCGGCTTTTAACCGAGCCAAGGCTGAGGTCGCCTCGCGCATCGACGCCGCCAGCAACCGCTTCGCCTTCGGATTCCTGGTTTCTACCAATTACAATAATCCGTATTCGAACCCCAACTATTCCTACCTTCTCACCGGGAATTTGGACCACCTGACCAACGTCAACTACCTGAACACAGCCAATCCGGCGAATCCGCGTGTGTTCGATTTTTCGCGGGCCGGTGATCGAGCACTGCACCGGCAGATGCTCGCGAATCTTTACTATTCTCCCCGGGCTCCAGTCTTTGTCCAAACCAACAGTTCATTGCTGGCACCGACAGAGTTTCGCTACTACCTCGACCTGAATAGAAATGGTCGTTTTGAGACCAATGGGTGGGTAATCGGTACGGATGCCCAGGGGCGGACCAACGGGTTTGGGCTGGAATATGTGGTGGGCGACCCGGAATGGCAGGGATACCTGGAACATCCCGACCTTCCCCACTCCGGAACCAATCGATTTTTAGGGCGAGTCGCCTATGTGGTGGTGCCATCCGGTCGCAATCTCGACATCAACTTCAATCACAACGCGGTGAAATCGGCCCACGGCGTTCCCGATCAAGGCGGACTGGGAAAGTCAGCCTTTATGCGTAACGAGGGAGTCGGCGGGTGGGAAATCAACCTCGCAGGATTCTTCAGCGATCTGAATACCAATACTTGGTATGTCTCCTCTCCCCAACTCCCCTACCAATACACGACCAATTTAGGTACCCCCAGCAGCGGACTGGCATTTGATGATGCCTCCATTTTGTTGCGGCAACGTCGGGTGGCCCAAGCCAATCTCGCTTTCAGTCAGGACTTTTTGTCACGGGATACCGGTGTTTCCGGAACCTTCGCGTCACAGTTCCGAAATGACCGTGTCGACTGGTTTTCTGATGGTCCGATTGCCACCTCGCTGGCCGAGGTGAAATACGGGACGTTGGATAACGACGCCTCGGATGTCCGGTGGGCGGGCAGTGACTATACCAATTCGTTCGTTGACCTGAATCAACTGTTCAATCCGTCCCTGGATTCCACCCTTGGCTTTGCCAATCGACTGAGTGGCATCAGCACCAATAATTCGTTTCGTAGTTCCTACGATAACTACACCTTCTATCGAATGATTGGTCAATTGGGGTTCGATTCATCGGATGCTCGATTTGAATCCGGCCTGCATCCGGCCTATGCCACGGCCAACAACCCCTCTGGTTTCTACCGCCGTGCCAAACTCAATTTGAATTATGCCATGGACAATCCGGATGGGGACCGACCTGCCAATGCTCTGTTGAAGGCGGATTCCTTTGGATTTCAGGCTTGGTCGCCCCTCGGTTGGTTCACCAACGCAGCCAATCGGCTACTCCTCACCGAATTCACCAACGGGCTGCCCTTTTTTGCGAGCACCCCGTTCGGAACCCGATTCAATCACGGTCTGGCGGTGGCCGGCGGGGTCAATGTCCGGGTGACCAATCAGGTGGGAAATCGGACCGTGATTCAGAGTTACCGGACCAATTACGTCTACAACCCTCAAGTGCATCGCCTGCTGCAGCTGGCTGCGAACATTTTCGACTATACCACCAACACCGCTTTCATCTCCTCTTTTGCACCGGGATTTCCCACCGTGTTTCGTCCTTTGTTTTATACCGACAAGGGAACCAACAAGGTGGTTCGTTTGGGCGGATACGCTCCGCTTAACGGATGGGATTCCAACTATCTCAACAACTGGTACGCGCCCGACGATCCTCGTTTCCTCAACACTTTGACGACGGACCCCACGAATGGGATTTATGGCTCAGCGCAGTTCAAATCCCCTGCCGTCGCCAAACCCTATGGGATTCCCTGGGTCATCGGTGCCAAGCGGGGCTTACCTGAGTTTCATGAGGCCTTCTGGCAATCAGCCGTGCAGGTCACCCGACGTCTATTGTTCACCCGACGGGCTCCCCAGACGGTCATGGGGACCAGTGAAGTCCCATTCTCCGGTGGTAACGGCAAGGGCTTTGACACATTGGTCCAATATCGACTGCGGATCACCAATTCCGTGGCGGCGGACGCCTACTATGCGTATACCAACCCGTTCCCACGCGCTGTCACGGTTCAGGTCAAGAATTACCATACCTTTACTTTGAAGTCCGATCTCCCGGGCGGAAGCAGTCGGGTGGTCTTCACCCGCCAAATCGACATTCCCACCGGGGCCGTCCAGGTTGGCATCAACAAATGGCTTCCATCGACTTATGTGGCCGCTGTGAATTCTGGTCAGACCAATGCGCTGGTGTATGACCTGATCTATGATCCTGTCCTTGGGGCAGTCTTTGACGCCGGTACCAATTACAATGCCCATTTTGTGGCGGCCAACGCCCCATTTACTCCAATAACCGCCTTTGTCACCAATAGCTTGGTGTTTGTCATCTCCGATGATCTGAGCAAAAGAGTCATCGATTTGGTTACCCTGCAAAGTTCCATGGTCGAGACGAACGTCCTCCGGTTCCTGGGAGAATCCACCACCGGTGGTCTTGGGGCCTTACCCATTGGTGGCGGTGGCGGGGGTGGCGGTCTGACCCCGGCCAGCCTGTGGTCCACCAATCGATTGGCTATCTACGGCACGACCGGCATCAGCAATCAGTTTCGAGTGGCCACGAAGCGTAGCGATTTGCCTGCTGGACAATGGGTCAATGCAGTGGGCGGGGTTGGGGCCCCTGACCTGGACCGCGACAAGTCCATCGCAGGTCTGAACTACTTTCTCTATCACACGTCGGCCGACCAATTGGATCGTGCCACCAAGGCGGCCATTGATCAGGCGGTCTATATGCAGTCCGGCTACAATCCCACGGCTACTGTGTTCCTGACAGATCGCCGGATGGCCAATGACCCTCTCGTTCATTATACCGCCGATGACTTGGTTCCTGGATATTCCGCCTACGGCGAACCAGGAGGGTATGCAGAAGTGGTGGTCGGTGGAGTCCGGCGTACCCCCAAGAATGGCAATCCCTTCACTCTGGATGCGAAAGTCACCACCAATCAAGTGGGCCTACCCCGGAAGTTGCTCTCTGCATCGGCACCGTGGGGAACCAACGCCAATTATGGCTATTTTGTTCCACCCAAGGTGGACGATGCAAACAGCATAGCCTTCGACATGGCTTTCAAGGACCCGGGAATCACCCAATCGGATGACTGGAATTTCCCGACCAATCGGTCCACTAAATTCAGCAATATTGGCCTTCTGGGGAGGGTTCACCGTGGCACCCCCTGGCAGACCGTCTATATGAAGGCGGCCACCAACCCTATAGGCACCGTCGTCAGCCGGATGGAGGGGGCAAAATCCTGGGGAGCGTGGGCTGGGAATGTGGAGACCTACCCAGCCAAGGATCGGAATATTTTCGACCTTTTTACCACTGCGTTGAATGACAATTCCGCACGGGGCCTCATGGGGGTCAATCAAACGAACCTCGCGAGTTGGTCCGCCCTTCTTTCCGGTGTTCCCATCCTCCAGAACAACGACAACCGCAATAATCCAAAACTGGCGTTGATCCAGCCCTCGTCCGTCGAGTTGAAACAAGTCTTGGTGGGTTACACCAACAATCCAAATGCGAAGGGGGCACAGCGGGAGGTTATTCCAGGTTTGTTGGGAACCATCACCAACTCCGTCCTTGCCCCTGGCGGATACTTTACCGGACTAGGCGCAATTCTTGCCACTCCCACCCTGACCGACCGTTCACCGTTCCTCAACATTCCGACCAATTCGGCGGGTTGGAAGTTGACAAAAAACCTGACCGACGAGGTGGTGGAACGTCTGCCCCAACAAATCCTGTCGCTGATGAAGGCGGACGAGCCACGAGTCACCGTTTACAGTTTTGCGCAGATGCTCAAGCCGGCGGCCAATTCCTTGGTGACGACGCCCGGGCCATTCTACGGACTTTGCACGAACTATCAGGTGACTGCGGAGTATGCCACCAAGACCGTCCTGCGGCTGGATGGTCCACCGCGCGATCTCAAGACCGTGATCGAAGACCAAAGGGTGATCTACCCGGGTAATTAGTCGGAAATTTCTCGATTTAGCTGCAAGGAGGTTTTAAATCATGAGTTCCAAGTTTCAGAAACGATGGATGGTGGCTGGGTTACTCAGCCTGGGGCTCTTCCTGGGTTGGCAGTCCCATGAGCGGGATGTCCGCCGGGCGGCTCTCCGGTCGGCAGTGGTTGAGCAAGTGACCCCTCCGTCGCCGACAAAATTAGCGAGTCCCACCGTGGCTGCCGGGACTGCGGCGCCAAATTGGGTCAAGGTTCAGTCGGTGCCCTCGGGAACACCGCCCGCCTTTGTCGATGCCAAGGCAACCAATCGTCTTCGGAACACTCCCGACTCGGCAGGCCATCTCGTTCACAACCCCCGCGCCATCCTGCTGCGGAATGCCTTTGTGGATACCGCCAGCCAGGTTCCTTTGTCGGTTCCAAGTCGGCTCTACTCGGCTGAACATCCCGGTGCTTATGTCGTTCAGGTTCGGGAAGGCTTCTCGACGGACTTGGGGTCTGTTGTATCAGCTGCCGGGGGAAAAGTGATCTCGTATATTCCCAATCGTTCCTGGCTGGTCGCTGCCGACGACGCCACGGCGGCGCGACTCGCGGCGGCACCGGAGGTTGGAGCGGTGCTTCCGTTTCAGCCCTATTTTAAATTGGAGCCAGGGTTGATTCCGCAGGCCATGTCGGAAAACCCACTCGTCTCGACCCTCCGCTTGGTGCTGACCGTTCTGGAAGCAGACCAGGCACGAGCAGCCCTGGCCGGGTTGGGTGCACAGGAGCTCCATCGGGAACGTGGTCCTTTTGGCACCCTCATGACGGTCGACTTGTCGGCAGCAGCTCTCGCAGATGTGGCAAGACTCCCGCAGGTCCAGTTGATCGAAAAATGGCAGCCAGCCCGCCTCGCCAATGATCGCACGGGGGTGCTTTTGGGTGTGCGAACCAACTCGGATGATACCGGACCGTACCTTGGACTGACGGGGAAGGATGTCCTCGTCAACATCAATGATTCAGGTGTCGATGCTTCACACGTGGATCTCAAGGGACGGGTATTGACCTTGCCCGGTGCCACCAATTCGTTCGGCGCCAGCATCCTGACAGATACTGAAGGTCATGGAACCCATGTGGCCGCGACCATCGCAGGTGATGGAACTGGTTCTGGTTCCCTGACAGCTCCGCCTCAGGGGTCCGTCTCTAATGCCAATTTCCACGGCAAGGCTCCCGGAGCCAACTTGTTCATTCTACCGATCGACCTCATGGGCGGGCCCATGCAAGGGGATGAATACCTCCAGACGCGGGCGGCATCGTCCACAAACCGAATCAATCCGTTGGAGCCTTTGATTTCCAATAATAGTTGGGGATACATTCAGTACGATTATTCCAGCCATTCCGCGAGCTACGATGCGGCGGTACGGGATGCCCTCCCGGATTTGACCGGTGACCAACCCATTCTCTATGTCTTTGCGGCCGGTAATGAAGGCGCCGGAGGCGATAATGGATTAGGTGGATTCGAGGATTCGATTCGTTCCCCGGGTAATGCCAAAAACGTCATTACTGTCGGCGCTCTGGAATCTGGGCGCAATCTGACAAATTCGGTGATTCAGGACACCAACGGAACCTTCCTTGCGATTGGTTCCAGCTTGTTCGGGACCATTGATACGAATCGCAATGACTATATCACGAATTTCCCATTCGCTGCTCTGACCGACACCGATTACGAGGTGGCCAGCTTTTCGGGTCGCGGAAATGTGGGAGTCGGAACCGAGGGAGATACGGGACGCTTCAAGCCGGACGTCATGGCACCGGGCACGTTCATAATCTCTGCCCGTTCGTCGGCATGGGATCTGACCAACGACATTCCAACCAACAACGCGGTCTTCTATTATTTGTTTAAGGATCTGACCAACGAAACCGCCCCCTATTACCGCTACGAGAATGGAACGAGTATGGCGGCACCTGCGGTCTCCGGTTTGCTGGCCTTGATGCAGGAATTCTTCCATCAGGCAACCAATGGTCCATCGCCCTCTCCTGCGGGATACAAGGCGCTCCTCATCAATGGTTCCACATCGACCAGTGACGCGTACGCCCCCGATCCCGCAGCGACCCTGAATCTGGGTGGCTGGGGTGAGCCATATTTGCCCCGCGTTCTCCAGCCTGGCCCGGTTTTTACCGGCGCGACCGGTCGTCTGGCCCATGTCATTGAATCCGATGATCCGGCACTGCCCCTTGCCGAGGGTGAAACGGTCCGAACTCCTGGGTTGGCGACCGGTGAATCCCGTTCCTTCCGGCTTTCACTCAGCAATCTGAATACCAATAGTGCCAGTTCCCTCGTCCGGCTGGCCTTGGTCTGGACCGACCCACCGGGAAATCCACTGGGTGCTGCCAAACTGGTCAATGATTTGGACCTGGTTGTTTCAAATGAACTGACCGGTCTGGTTTTTGTCGGAAATCGATTCGAACCACAGACGGGCCTCAGCTCGACCTTGGTCGCGACGAATGACTTCAAAACGAATGCCGATGCGATGTTCGACCGCATCAACAACGTGGAGCGCATTATTTTTGACCCCGCCGGTGGGTCCAACTTTGTGGTCACCGTTGTTGCTCACCTGGTCAACGTCAATGCCCGACGCGATGCGACCAATGCCATCCTTCAAGATTTTGCCCTGGCAATCTCGGATGATTCCGATGCTGAAACCGGGGTTTCAACGTCGAAAATCGCGCCCATTGCCGCCGCACCGACGCTTCCGGGCACCGGGGTTTCATCGATTCGATTCCTGACCAATGGTGCGCCGGTACTGGGGATTCGAGCCGGGGCAAATTCCCCGCTCATCAATGATCCGCTGGGGCAAAGCAACCAGTGGCGGTTCTTCGTCTTTACAAACATTCCGAAAGCCACAACCACCAATGGTGATTTCATTCTGACCAACGGGAGCAACATCTCATTTATCATTCTGCCGGATTGGGAACTGTCACGCGCCCGAACCAATGGGCCTGATCTTGACCTTTACGTTTCTGTGAACCCGGCGCTGACAAATCTTGATCCTGCTGCAATCACCCAGGCGTTCAGATCAACTTCCCAAGGGGCGGACGAATTCGTTCGACTCACGAACACCGAGACTTCCCAGGTGGTCTATTATGTGGGGGTGAAATCAGAGGACCACGAAGCTGGTCAGTTCAGCCTCATTGGGTTGAGTACGGACGCACCCTTTGATTCAGCGAACGGTGTGTTCGCGCTGCCGCTGACGCCCAACATCCCGGATGGCACTCCCAAGAAGCCGGGGAAAGGCCTCTATCTGGCCATCAGTGCCCAGTCGAAGCTGATCAAGAATGTTGTGGTCACAGATACGATCAGACATCAGCGCTTTCCGGACCTCCTGGGCAATTTAAAGCACCGAAATACCTATGCGGTGTTGAACAACCATGGGCTGCTCGGGGGATTGCTTTCACGGACCAACCCTGGGGTGACCACGACCTATGAGGACACCCGGTCTTCGCAGTACCCCAAAGCCCGCCATACAGATGGACCGGGAACCTTGGTCAATTTTATTGGTAAAAGCGGTGTTGGCCCCTGGATTTTTTCGATGATTGATAATGCGGCAGGAAATACGGGCCGCATCGCGAATTTCAATTTGAAACTGGTGCCAAATGACCTCAGCGGGGAAAGCAAAAACATCTGTTTTCTTCCCGGCAATGACAGTTTTCCCATCATCGTTCCTCCAGACGCAGTTCAACTGGATATCGTCCTTAAAAACCTGAATCCGCCGCTGCCGCTTGAAGTCTACCTGAAACGGGAGGATCTCCCCGACCCTGCCACTCCGGAAACGAGTGACAAGTACGCCACGATTTTGCCGCCGGGCGGGACCCTCAGCCTGTCGGTGCATGATGTGCCGCCGTTGGTCGCGGGTATATATTTTGTCACGTTCCGGAATCCAAACTCTGTCACCGTGTGTGCAGACGTCTCTTTTACCGTGAAAAGAGGAGAGAAGATTACGCGGGTTTATTCCTCGTCCAACATTGTCGACGTCCTTCCCGATCAGGCCCGGGCGTTCAATTCGATTACAGTCGATGAGAATCGCAAAGTCACCGATCTCCAGGTCGGGGTCCGGGTCGATCACGCGCGTGAATCCGATCTGGCGATTCGACTAACCGACCCGGCCCAAACGAGCACCGTTCTATTCGAGAATCGCGGAGGGAAGGATGGCTCGGGATTGGGAACCACCACGGTATACACCAATGGCAATTTCTCGCATGTGGCCTTGGTCTTCCAACGATCCTCTCACCTGGCGTCCCTGTACGTGAATGCCCAGTTGGTCGATCAAAAGGTTCTGCCACGATACAATCCAATCACGACCAATGATTTCTTCTTCCACTTTGATCCTGCCGGTAAATTGGGAGGAAGCAATGTGCCGCTCATTGTAGATGACTTTGGAATCTGGAACACCGCCATTCCAACGGACCTGCTGGACGATATCTATTTTGATGGGTTGTTCGGCTTTGGGAAGGACCCCACCGATCCGTACCTGGGATTGCAGACGTGGTGGACCTTCGATTCCGATGGAAGTGACTCTGTCGGCACCAATACGGTCACGTTCTTCGGTGATACGCAGATTGTTCCGGGACAAATCGGCAACGCCATTCAATTCAATACACCCGATTCCTTTGGAAAAGCGCTCGCCAGCCCCACTCTTGATGTTGGCAGCCTGTCGAGCTTTACGCTGGAAGGTTGGATCAATGTTTCCGCCATTCCCGAACTGATTGCCGGCTGGGGTAATACCAACGACTCCGTTCATCCGGCACTGCTGGCCAACTATCCACTTCCGGTCGGTTCCGAAGTGGGCTCGGTCAGCGCCTTGTTGCAGGGAGATTTGACCAATGCGCCACCGGACCTGGTCTTCCTCAAATCGCGATATGGGATCAATACGGTCGGTTCCAAGACCACCAATATCCTTTATGCCGTCTTCGGAGACGACGTTGAGTCGGCCAACCGGTTGATCAAGTTCGCCTCTCCGCCGTTTTTCTCCGATACAACATTGACCGTCGTGAGCGTCAGTGAGTTCGAAACGGACCCGGAAGGTCCGTACTCAGCGGGATCAATACTGGATGGCTGGACGGTGGAAGGGCAGGCCAGTCAACTGTATACCCCGGGCGGGGCCTTCAACGGCATTGGCTTCGTCAGCCTCGAACAGTTGGGACTCCAGCGCGGGGTGGATATGGCCCAGAACGAAGCTTATTCCATCAGCTTTGCTGCCAAGCGTTCCCCGTTGGTCACCAATGGCGCCTCTCAGGTGGTGGTTGTCGTCGGGACCAACGAAATCGGTCGGTTGGACCTGGATGTTTTCTGGCAAACCAACGTCTTCCACTATTTCTCGACCAATGCCGAGACGGCTCAGGTTCATATCGAACCTTCGACCGATTTTGGCGGCACCAATGCGGGCGTCTGGATAGACAGCCTGGTCGTCGACGACGGAGGCACGGGGCATTATCTGCCGGAAGAACCCCTCGCTCCACATTTTGGTGTGAATGCGATTGGGAACTGGAAATTGGAATTCCAGGATACCCGGGGCCCGATCAGTGGTGCGTTGGTGGACTGGCAGCTGACGCTGACCCTCGCACCCACCAATCCGCCTGCCATCCGGTTGACCAATGGAATCGCCTATCAAACCAACGTCGTGGGCGATGGTACCCAGTATTTCATCGTCGAAGTGCCTCCAGAGGCAACCGCAGCCACCAATACTTTGGTGAGCGTTTCCGGCGGGCCGCTTCGATTGTTGTTTAATCAGGACGGATTACCGGACGGATCCCTCCCCAATGACACCGTGCTCCTCGATAATGTGACCGGAACGGGATTCCATGTGCTCGATAAGGTGGCGCCTCCCATCCTTCAGCCGGGACGGCGCTACTACCTTGGGGTCCAAAATGACGGTCGCGCGCAATCGAACGTGTTCCAAATTCAAGTGGATTTGGCCATAAAGATTACGCCGCTGCAGGACGGCGTACCGTTTAGTAGCACCAACGCGGACATCGGCCTGATGGACTACTATAGTTTTGATGTCGCACCAGGAGTCCTGGCGGCACAATTCTCTGTCTCGAACTTCACCTCGGACGTCAATCTGGTTCTCAGCAAGGGACAGCCGTTGCCAACCCGCTCCAGTTACCAGTATGCCAGTACCAATGGGGGGACAACTCCGGAGACCATCCTTTTGGATTTGACGGATCAGCCGGTTCCCATTTCGCCTGGTCGTTGGTATCTGGGGGTCTATGCCACCGGTGTGGCGGCCCCGGCACCGGTTCCCTATACCATCGTTGCTTCTCAAATCACCAACGCCGTGGCTCTGGCCAATCAGGTGCCCCTTAAGACCAGTCTGAATGGGACCAACGGCTATTTTTCGCTGACTGTTCCTGCAAATCCGAGGCTCATCCTCTTTGCGCTCCAGGACCTTTCCGCTCCTGCCGATCTCTACGTCCGCCTGAATGATGTGCCATTGCCGCAAATCGGAAGATTTGACGCCCTCAGTGTTGCTGATGACACGAGGGATCGGGTGGTGCAGGTGGACTCCAATTCTGTTCCAGTGGCCGTGACGGATGGTACCTGGTATGTGGAAGTGGTTCCCCGCGGAACCGGGCCCGTAAGTTTCACCCTGACGGCACTCTATTCGACCACCGACGCCCCCTACACCGATCTCATTGATTCGGTTCCGACCTATTCGATCATCACGGCGGACCGAACCAACGATCTTTACCGTTTTATCGCGCCGACCAATACGAGCGGACTTTTGTTTGAACTGTATGGCCTCTCAGGTGAGGCACACCTGCTGGCTGCTCTGGGGCAATTCCCGGCGCTCTCGACCAACCCTATCAGCAATTTCCAAAGCCCGGGTTCTCCGGAATCGCTTGTCCTGCGCACTAATGAGTCGACACCCGATATTTCGGGGATTTATTTCCTGGAGGTCCGAACACCGGGGGGAGTCGATTCACAGTACACCATCCGCGCCTCCACCCGGAAAAACGGATACCTGTTCAGCGGTCAGCAGTATGCTCCCACTTTTGGCGATACCACCACCAACGGGCAGCCCACCTCTCTGACCGTGAATGTAGTGCCCACGGAATTGTATCAACTGGAGTACAGTGCCCAACTCAGCCTGAATCCGACGAATTTCATCTGGACGCCAGTCCCGCCTCCGGTTGTGGTGACCAACGGGACCTACAAATTCACCCTGCCTACTCCTGGATTACCGGGCGATCCATTGTTCTTCCGGGTGGTTCACCTGCCGCAGCCGTAATGAACCATGACTAGGACGGCCAGGATTCGGGTCGTAGCCTTGAATCCGTCGGTGGACGTGGAGTGGCGGACTGGACCTCTTCGGAGCGAAGAAAAGAATGAGCTGCTCAGTGAGACCCGCTGGCCCGGCGGTAAAGGGGTCAACGTCAGTCGTTGGCTGGGATGGCTTGGCATGGAGGCCCGCCTCCTGCTGCCGATCGGAGGGGTGATCGGACGGGAATTGGCCCAAGGCCTGAAAGCGGAGGGCATCCGTTTTGATGCTCATGCGTTGGCGGCGGGAAACCGGGTCAATTACCTGGTGACGCCGTCCTCTGGACCCCAGTTTCGATTCAACGCCACGTGGCCAAGGCTGCGCGCCATCGATTGCCGGTCCTTACGCAAGGCTGCTGATGTGTCAGCGATTGGATTCCAGTGGGTGATTTTTTCCGGTACCCTCCCGTTTGGGGCTCGTCGGAATACCTACGCCGGTCTGGTGCGGCAGGCCGTTCGTCGTGGGCAGAAGGTGGTTTTGGATTGTGATGGCGAGGCGTTTACTCTGGCGGCTCGCGAGCGGCCCTTCCTGGTCAAGCCCAATGAATTTGAACTGGCCCAATGGGCCGGTACGGAGCTCCCAAGCGAAGGCGATTTGTTCAAGGCGGCCCGCAGATTGTCCGAAACCACTCTGGGATGGGTCTTGGTGACTCGAGGTGCCCAGGGTGCGCTGCTTCTCCATTCCCCATCCCGCAGTGCCTGGGTCGCCTCCCCACCGACGGTGGAGGTGCGAAATACCGTTGGGGCCGGTGATGCCACGGTCGCCGGGGCCGTTGCCGGTCTCTGTCGGAGCGACGATCCTACGGCCTGGCTTCGGCTTGCCATTGGCACTGGGACGGTTGCCACCCAGGTTCCTCCGGGCAAACTAGCCACTCGACGAACTGCCGCACGAATTGCCTCTGGAGTTGTCATTCGCGAATGTCCCGAGGCGTTTCAATGACCGGGTTGGATCAAGTGCGTGCGTTGGGCGGGTCCGATTCACGGCGAACAGAGCAGCCCGCGCTGATGGATGCCCTGCTGAATGGCCCCGCGCCGATCCTGGCCCTGGCACCCATGCAGGAGGTGACCGATCTCCCGTTCTGGCGGTTGTTGGCCGCCCGGGGTGGTCCGGATGTCTACTGGACCGAGTACTTTCGGGTTCATTCCACATCCCGGCTCGAAAAGTCGATATTGCGCTCGTTGGAGGAGAATCCGACCGGACGCCCGGCCATCGCCCAACTCATCGGCAATGACGAGGACGCCATGGCTGTTGCGGCGCGGGAATTGCAGCATTACCCGGTGGCCGCGATTGATCTGAACTTGGGATGTCCTGCTCCGGTGGTTTATCGGAAATGCGCCGGAGGTGGACTGCTCCGGGAACCCCATCGAATTGATCGCCTCCTGGGACGCTTGCGCGAGACGATTGGAAGCAAGGGCATCCGATTCACCGTCAAGACGCGCATCGGGTTTGACACTCCGGATGCCTTTCCAGCGCTGCTGGCCATCTTTTCGCGGCATTCGCTCGATCTCTTGACGGTTCACGGGCGCACCGTGCTGGAAATGTATCGTCCGCCAGTCCATTACGACTGCATCCGCCGGGCCGTGGAGACCATGCCGTGTCCGGTCCTGGCCAATGGAAATGTCGACTCTCCCCATCGGGCCCAGGAAATCCTGAACATGACCGGTGCTCGCGGCCTGATGATTGGCAGGGGCTGCATTCGGAATCCATGGCTCTACGACCAGATTCGCCAGCATCTGGCCGGTGAAACGTTCCGACGGCCCACCGGACGCGATATGCTGGCGTACGTCCATGACCTGTGGCGGGCCTTGGAACCTGTGGATTCCATCGAGCGCCTGCAGGTCGTGCACATGAAGCGCTACATGAATTTTATCGGGGCCGGGGTCAGCCCGGATACGGCGGTTTGCGCAGACTTCCTGAATCGCATTCGACGGACAACAACCCGGCTGGAATTTTTTGATATCTGTTCCGCTGTTTTGGATCACGACCAAGCGCTGGATTTGGTGCCGCCGGAGGCGGAGTCGGAAGCTTCGTCGGATTGCGGTTGAAGAGGGGATCAGTTCCTTTTCCGCAATTGACCCTCGATCAAAGTTCACAATCCTGATCGGGTGAACTTCAGAGAAAGTAGGGTGACCGTGGCCATCATCGGAGATCGGTCGGAGGAGGTCCTGGCGCATCGGGCCATTCCCAAGGCTCTGGAGATGGCCTCGCGGTCCTTGGAACAGCCCCTCGATTGGCACTGGATTCAAACCCGAGCCATCACGGATGTCTCCCGTGATTTGGCGAGGTACCACGGAGTCTGGCTGGTTCCGGGAAGCCCGTATGAAAACGTATACGGTGCCCTGGGTGCCATCCATTGGGCGCGAACGCGGGGTGTTCCATTTTTAGGAACCTGCGGTGGGTTTCAGCATCTCCTGGTGGAATATGCCCGGAATGTGTGTGGAGTGGCAGATGCGGACCACGCCGAAACGGCCCCAGATGCGGAGTTGCAAGTGGTCACACGGCTGTCCTGTTCCCTCGTCGAAGCGGTTGGCAAAGTGCGACTGGCATCTGCTTCCCGGCTTCGCGCTGCCTTTGGAGCCGACGAAGTCGATGCGACCTATCGGTGCAATTACGGTCTTAATCCGGAATGGCGAACCCAACTTGAGAACTCAGGACTGCGCTTTACAGCAGTGGATGGAGAGGGTGCAGTGCGAGGAGTCGAATTGCCGGAACATCCATTCTTTGCGGGTGTCCTGTTCCAGCCCGAGCGGGAGGCGTTGCAAGGGCTGACACCTGCGGTGGTGGTCTCTTGGTTGCGGGCGGCCTGCGACTTCGTGCGAAATAGGGAGCCTATTTCCCCTCAGGCCGGGTGAACAGGACCCGGTGAATCGGTGCCGGATACGGGACCCCGGGGCCCTTGGCGGCTGCCCAAAGAATCCGGTTTAGTGGGCCCTCCGGTGCACGGTCATATTCCCGGAAGTTCATTTTGCTGGACGCTTTCGCGCCGGGCGAGTTCTTGGTGTTCCTGGCAGCCAAGTCCACCTGGGGTGGTAGATGGGTGAACGTCCGGACATTCGGAGTGGTTCCAAAAACCTGAAACATTGGGGTAGCTGCCGCATCGTACTGGGTCAGTGGAGGAAGTCCGAGAATCAGTTCCATGGTGCGAATCATGCTCGCGGTGGTGTACAGAGTGCTGTCGACCTTGCCGGGGCGGACATAAGGACTGATGACGTACCCGGTGGTCCGATGAGCATCCACATGGTCGGGGCCATTTTGGGCATCGTCTTCGATGATGAAAATGGCCATCTGGGACCAAAACCGGCTCTTGCTGGCGGCCTCGACGATCAGGCCCACGGCCTGATCGTTACTGGCCACGCAGGCATCCGGTGTGAAGGAACCGGGTGAGGTTCCGTGCGTGTGGTCCTCGCCCAGAGACATGATGGTGAATCGGGGAAGGTCGCCGGTTTTCTCGGCTCGTTCCAGGTCCTGAATCCAGCAGGCCGCTTTTTCGGTATCGCGTTCACCTTCCCAGCGCCCCCGATGGTCCGACGGGACATAGGAAGCCCCCTCTCCGTAGTTGCGATAGGTGAGTCCTTGCCGCTTGCAAAGGTCCCATAGAGCTCCTGCCGCCGGCATTTCCATTTCCCGGTTGCCGGGCAGGTGGCCATGGCTGGAGTAGGAGATAATCCACGAGCGCTCGTTGTAATCCGTCGCAATGGCCGCATCACACCAGCTGTGGCCATCGACGCTGACCTCCCCATTGCAATACAGATTGTCGAGTAGGACATAATCCCGCACGAGACGATGCTGGTTCGGTGTCACCTTCTCGCCATAGAGGGTCAGCTTGGGGTCCCCATTTCCCACCGGTTGACCTTGGGAATTCGTCAAATCGCCGAAGACCTGATCGTAGGTCCGGTTTTCCTTGATGATGAACAACACATATTGGATGGGGCAGGGAGCCCCGACCCGGTCGGGGATGACGGATTCGCTGGGCATGGCGCTGCCACGGAGCGTTTCCGGGGTGTACGGGGAGTTTTGCCGGACTTGACGCGTGTAGTCCGCCATCTGCTGGGTGTCGGGTTTCGCAATGAAGGAGACCGAGCCGCTGAGCGTGTTCCCAATGTAATCGTAGGTGAGTTCGCGACCATTGCGGCGGGGACGTTCGGTCTGCGGCGGGGAATTGGGCCGCGAATGAAGTCCCTTCCCATTACCAACCAAGAGGGTATTGCCATCCGGAGCGACGGCGACCGCGCTCGGATACCACCCGACGGGAATAAACCCGGTTACAAGCGTGGTTTGCGGGTCGGAGAGGTCGGCAACCAGAACGTCGTTGTTGTCGGCATTGGCCACGAACAAGGTTTTGCCGTCCGGTGAAACGGCGACACCATCCGGAGTGCTGCCCTCAGGCGATCCCGGATAGAGGGCTGTCGAGATGATTTCGCGGGTGCCCTCCCAGAGACGACGGTCGGGACTTGCCGCGGGTCCCGCTGACTCCAATTGACGGGTCTGAATGACCTGCACGGTGTTGTCTCCGCTGCACGCGACAAACAGGCGTCCATCGGGGGCAAGGGCCATATCGTTGGGCCGGAGGCCCACTTCGGCGTCGTAAACCCGCCGGTTTTTCTTCACATCAATGATGCTGACGGTCTGGCTGCCCCAATTGCTGACGTACAGGAAATTGGGATCGGCTCCGACAACACACGTGTGCGGGTGTTGCCCAACGGGAATGGCAAGTTCAAGGGCCAGGGTTTCGCCATTGAGAACCCAAACTTCATGATTGCCTTCGTTGCACACGTAAACCTTCCCGTTGCTCGGGTGCACGGCGATGGACGCCAGGAAAACGTCGGGTGCCTCTTCGGTGGGCTTGACCGATTTTTCCAAAGTGGCGTTGCCCCGGGCGAAGTTCAAAACATGAATCTTCCCGGAGTCGCCCCCGGACACAAAGAGGTGCCGTCCATCGCGGCTGAAGGCGAGTCCATTCCATGCCTCCGGCAGTTTGATAAATTGCAGCAACTGATGGCTGGCCAAGTCTAGGAAGGAAACTCCGTGGTCATTGAATCCGCCGCTGACCGTCACGAGGGTCTTCTTGTCGGGCGCAATCACCATCTTGAGAGGCAAATCACTGATGGCGGTCGATGCTCCAGCGGGTGTGAGTCCCCAGCCATTAAAGAGGAGGTTGGTGGAAGGCCAGGAAATGGGTTGCGCCCCCGAAGAGTTGGAAGCCGTCGTCAACAGGCCGATACCCACCGCAAGAACGCAACTGGACAGGGAGCCTCGACGATGGGACATCAGTTTCGATTTCATGGAAGTGGAATATTTCTTCCATGGGGAACGAACAGGAGGCTTTTCTCAAGTGACAATGCTGCGTCAAACCACGACGGAAGTGCACTCGATCTCCGTCTTTCCTCCCAGCCCGTTTCCGCGCATGGTCCATGGCATGTACCGACGCGTTTGCATGACCTTGGTTTCCCTTCTTCTCACCGGAGCCCGGATGGCACTAGGGGCCGGGACCAATGCCCCGGATGCCGCCCGGTCGGTTCATCTGGGTTGGACGGCACCCAAGGGGGATGTTTTTTACAACGAGGTGCGGGTCCGCGAGACGACACCCGAAACCTACTTCTGTGTCTGTGGTTTTTCGCACGGATACTTCGGCATTCAAGACCTTGGCCCGGACCGGCCCCGCATCCTCCTCTTTTCCGTCTGGGACCCGGGGCAGCAGGATGACCCAAAGGCTGTGGCGGAAACTAATCGGGTCGAGGTGCTCTATAAGGACACCGAGGTGCGGGTGGGGCGCTTTGGTGGGGAGGGGACCGGCGGACAAAGTTTTCTCGACCTGCCATGGAAGACCAATCAAGTGGTCCGATTGCTGGTGCATTCGAAGGTGGAAGGACTCAAGACCAGCTATGCCGGATACCTGTATGATGAAGATAAGGCCCGATGGAGGCATTTGGTCACCTTCCGAACCCGGTCCAAGGGAGATGCTCTTCAGGGGTACTACAGTTTTGTGGAGGACTTTCGTCGGGATGGAAAAAGTCCCCAGGAACGTCGGGTGGCGGAATTTGGTTTGGGCTGGGTTCGCACCCTGACCGGTGAATGGGTGGAACTGACACGCGCCCGTTTTACGGGTGACTCGACTCCGCTGATGAACGTCGATGCCGGGGCGGCAGCGGACCAAGGTTGGTTTTTTCTTAAGACAGGTGGGGCAGTAACCAATTCCACCACCGAGTTATGGAAGGTGGCCGAGCGTCCGAGTGCAGGAGCCAAACCGCCGGAACTTCTCAGCTCCTTCGTTCCCGAGAATCCGTGAACCACCCTTCCATGCGGAACCGAATCTTCGGAATCGACCAACCGGATGGTGGTTCAACCTTGGGATAAATGGACCGAAATGAAATCGATCCAACCACCCGCCTCATTCATACCGGGATTGGGAGCCGATCTACCTGAGCTACGCAAAGCGCGGGCTCTTTGGCAGGCCAATCGTTTTGAGGAGGCCTTGCAACAGTTCGAAGAGACCGTTCGACGGCATCCCAGGAACCTCGTGGCTTTGGTCGATGCCAGCCGGGCCCTGGGTGCCCGATTTGAAATTCGGCGGGCCGAGGTCTTGTTGGATCAATTGTTGGAGTTGGCTGAAAGAAAACCCGAATTGCTGCACCTCGCGGGGCAAAGCTATCGGATGATTTTTCGCCCGGAAAAGGCGATGGCCTGTTTTGAAAGAGCTTTGGCCCGAACGAAGGACATCGCGGATTCCTTTCTTGAACTGGCGATTTTGTACGAGCGGCGTCACCGGCTCGATGAGGCGGAAAGCCTCCTTGCCGAATGCCTGCGGTTGAATCCGGACTATCTGGAAGCGCAATTTTTCCGATTGCGACTTCTTCGCCGCCTCAAGCGCGAGGTCGAGGCCGAATCAGGGATGCGGAGCTTGGCCCACAACGCTGCCGCCCATCCGGCATTGAGGGCTCAGGCTTGGGCTGAGATCGCCCAGGCACACGATCGTTCCGCCCGATACAACGAGGCATGGGAGGCCATGTTGCAAAGCAAACGCTGTCTCATCCCGCTGGCGGGCACGGTTCTCCGGGAATCCGACGCGGTCGTGGCCCATTTGAATCGTCTGGCGTCGTCGGTCACCCACGAACATTACCTGCGCTGGTCCGAAACCACTCCTGATTCCGGCGGCGGAGGCACCGCTGTGTTGACGAGTTTTCCGCGCTCTGGAACGACGCTCCTCGAGCAGGTGCTCGACGCCCATAGCCAGGTGGTTAGTTCGGACGAACGGGAAGCCTTTGCCCGCGATATTTTTCCCTCGATTTGGCAAAGCCCCGGCTCTCCCGTGCCGACCGCAACGGCCATGGATGGTGCCCCGGAAGAACGCCTTTCGAGGCTTCGGTCCCGCTACTTTGCCTACATGGAGGCCACCTTGCAGGAACCGATCAAGGACCGGATCCACCTCGACAAAAATCCGCCATTGACCATGGTCTTGCCCGGATTCCTAAGACTTTTCCCGCGGACCCACATCTTTTTCGCTCTTCGAGACCCTCGCGATGTCGTGGTCAGTTGCCTGATGCAGTACCTTCCGTTGAACCCAATTAGTGTTTCCTTTCTGACGGCGGAACGAGCGGCCCGACGCTATGCCAACGATATGGCTGTATGGCACCTTCTGAAGGAGAGAATCGTCGCTCCGTGGATTGAAATCCGGTACGAAGACACGGTGCTTCAGTTGGAACAGGAGGCCCGGCGTGCGATAGAGTTTTTGGGACTCCCGTGGGAATCAGAGGTCTTGAAATACCGCGACCGATTGAATGAGAAAGTGGTAGGATCACCGACTTACGAGGCTGTGCGTCAACCGCTCTACAAACATGCCATGGGGCGATGGAGAAACTACGAAGAACACCTGGC
>CAITXU010000024.1 GCA_903896505.1 uncultured Verrucomicrobiota bacterium
GCCGGGTCCCGTTTGAGTTCGGCGATGACCGGGCAAAAATCCCCAGTCCGAAGAGCCAACTCCGCCACCAAGAGCATCGGACTCTGCCGACGGACGGTCTCGACCACGGCGGCGGGCGAATTAACGGGCTGGACGCGCCAACCCAGGTCCGACAGGCGGTTCGCCAGTTGACTGCCCAACAGCAACGATTCGTAGAAGACCACGGCCAACGGTTTGGTCACTTCGGTGTTAGTTTGGGCTCCAGGAGACGGGGAGGCAAAACGTTTATCCGTCCTTTGCGATTGCCCCTCAGAAACGACCTGCTTTTCAACGGCTGGCCAACCCCTAGAATCGCCATGTGTTTCGACCATGTATCGACCTTCGAAATGGGCAGGTGGTTCAACTCGTCGGTGGGACCCTTAACGACGCCGGCCTGGGCATCCGGACCAATTTCACTTCCGATCGCCCCGCCCATTGGTTCGCCGAGCTCTACCGGACCGATCGACTCACTGGAGGACATGTGATCCAATTGGGGCCGGGCAATGAGGCTGCGGCCCGTGAAGCTTTGGCTGCTTGGCCAGGTGGACTACAACTCGGAGGAGGCATTACTCTCGATAATGCCGCCACTTGGTTGGATGCCGGGGCATCTCACGTCATCGTCACCTCGTGGGTTTTCCGGGGAGGACAACTGGATCAGGATCGACTCGGTCAATTGGTCCGGCGAATTGGACGGGAACGACTCGTGCTCGATTTGAGCTGCCGTCGCCGCGGCGACGCCTATTGGGTGGTAACGGACCGTTGGCAACGGTTCACCGAGATGCGTCTGTCAGCTGAGACCTTCACCCATCTGGCCTCATCCTGCTCGGAATTCCTTGTTCACGCGGTGGATGTGGAAGGTTTGTGCCAGGGAATCGACACCGAACTCGTCAGTCAACTGGCTGAGTGGTGCCCCATGCCCATCACCTACGCCGGTGGAGCCCGTTCGCTGGAAGACCTCGAAACGGTGGAACGTCTCGGCCATGGACGCGTCGACCTAACCATTGGCAGTGCGTTGGACATCTTCGGCGGAAGCGGCGTGCGCTACGCTGACTGCGTCGCCTTTAACCGCCCGGCATGAGCCGAAAAACAATAAAGGGACAGGCATTTTGTATTGATGTTTTGTGACGGTTGGGTAGTTTGACTGCATGCGACAAGCTCGGTTGAAGCTGGAGGGCTGTGGGTATTACCACTGCATCTCGCGGGTGGTGGACCGGCGGTTCATCTTCGAGGCGAATGAGAAGGAGCAGTTTGTCCACTGGATGACGGCGTATGCCGGGTTCTGCGGATTGCGGGTGCTGACCTACTGCATCATGTCCAATCACTTCCACGTCCTGGTGGAGGTACCCTCGCGACCAGAAATCTTACCAGACGAGGAGGAGTTGTTGAGTCGGTACGGATTGATTCACGGGGATGAGGCGGTGGAACGGATGCGCTCGGAGATGGCCTCCTGGCCTGCGGAGCAGCGGACGGAATGGTTTGACGGATTGCTCGGACTGATGTGGGACTTGAGCTCCTACATGAAGCTGGTGAAGCAGCGCTTTTCGCAGTGGTACAACCGGCGGATGGACCGCAAGGGGACGTTATGGGAAGAACGCTTCAAGAGTGTGGTGGTGGAGGGAAGCCGGGAGGCTCTTGCGCGGGTGGCGGCCTACATTGACCTGAATCCCATTCGGGCGCGACTGGTGGAGGACCCGAAGGATTATCGCTGGAGTGGCTATGCCGCGGCGGTGGCGGGTAAGCGGGTGGCCCGGGAGGGCATCGGAGCGATCATTCACCTGAGTGCCGGGGCTGAGGGGACGTTGACCGAGGCGATGGCAACGTACCGGATGTGGGTGTTTGGCGAAGGATTGGTGGAAGGGATACCGAGTCCGGACGGACCGGCGATACGTCCCGGAATCGCACCGGAGAAGGTCCGTGAGGTGGTGGCGGCCCAAGGGAAGCTCAGCTGGGGAGACTATGTGCGGTGTCGGGTGCGGTACTTCACGGATGGAACGGTGATAGGAAGCCGGGCGTGGGTGAATGAAGTGTTCGAGCTGCATCGGCATCGGTTTGGGGCCAGGCGCAAGGATGGGGCGCGGAAGTTTCGATTTCTTGCCGACCAGACTCTGTTTGGGATGCGGGATTTGCGGGTTCGTCCTGTTGCTGAGGCTGGGGACGTTGAATAACAACCCGATGAAGCAAGGTGGGCGTTTTCGCTCCTCTTTCGTACGACGCCCCCTATTCTGTTTAGGGGTGACTTCATCGATTTCAGGATGGCGCGTGGCACGACGGATGTGGCTGCTCGTCTGGATGGTGCAGATGGGGCTCTTGTCGGACGAAACACCGCTGGTCTGGGAGAGCCATCCAGGGTATCGAGTGGCCCAGTTGTCGGCCGGTGGCGACCATGTTCCAGGATTTCAGCGGCTTCCGTCCACCTCGACGGGGATAGCCTTTACGAACGTATTGACGGAGGCGCGCGTCCGCCAAAACCGAATTCTTGATAATGGGTCCGGGGTGGCCCTTGGGGATGTCGACGGCGACGGGAGATGCGATATCTACCTGTGTAGTCTCGCTGGAGACAACCGGTTGTATCGGAATTTGGGAGATTGGAAGTTCAAAGACATCACCGAAGAAGCGGGTGTCGGTTGTTCAGGACAGTCCTCGACAGGTGTTGTGCTCGCTGATGTCGATGGAGACGGCGATCTGGATTTATTGGTCAATTCCCTCGGTGGCGGAACACGCCTTTTCCTAAATGACGGGCGAGGGCACTTTCATGAGAACAGTGGATCGGGACTAGTCCCTCGTGGCGGCAGCCATTCCCTGGCTCTTGCGGATATAGATGGTGACGGGTTTCTCGATCTTTATGTCGTCAATTACAGGGCCAACACCTTCAAGGATTCAGATTCATCCACGAAGGTCCGTTTGCGGAGCATCAACGGTCGGCTCACGGTTCCCCCGGAAAATGCGGAACAATATACAATTGCTCCGACTCCATCCGGCAATGCCCTGGTCGAAATAGGAGAACCCGATCGGCTTTATCTTGGTGATGGCAAAGGTCATTTCGCCGAAGAACCATGGACTTCTGGTCGCTTCCTGGATGTTGAAGGCAATGCACTTCGCGAGCCCCTCCGTGATTGGGGATTATCGGCCCAGTTTCGAGACATGAACGGTGATGGTTTTCCCGACCTTTATGTTTGCAACGACTTTTTTTCTCCGGATCGCGTGTGGTTGAATGATGGACTGGGTCACTTTCGGCCCGTCCCTCGAATGGCCGTGCGTAAGACTTCGTTCGCATCCATGTCGGTGGAATTTGGTGACCTCAACCGGGACGGATATGTCGACTTTATGGTGGTCGACATGCTGGCGCGCGACCATACGAACCGCATGGTGCAGCGGAGCAATTTTGAATTGGAGCCGATTCCTTGGTGGGGATGGCCTATGGATCGCTATGGAACCGGGGCAAGGCCACAAGGATTTCGAAATACGCTTCAGTTTAACCGCGGTGACACGACTTTCACGGAAACAGCCTATTTTTCTGGGGCTTTTGCCTCTGACTGGTCGTGGGGGTGTCTGTTCCTTGATGTCGATTTGGATGGCTATGAGGATATACTTATTGTCAATGGTCATGGACATGATTCCACGGATTCGGATGCACTCCGCACCCTCGGAACATCCGCAAAGAGCCCGATGGAAATGAAGTTCCCAATCTTGGAGCCTCCACATGCCGCCTACCGGAACCTAGGAGGGATGAGATTCGAGGAGGTTGGGAAGCAGTGGGGATTTGACTGGAAGGGGGTGTCGCAGGGAATGGCCGTGGGAGACCTGGACAACGACGGGGACCTGGACGTGGTGATCAACAACTTGAACGGAGAAGCGAGTGTGCTGAGGAATGAGGGGAGTGGGAAGCGGCTGGCGGTGAGGTTGAAGGGAGCCGGAGGGAACACA
>CAITXU010000025.1 GCA_903896505.1 uncultured Verrucomicrobiota bacterium
CTCACGACCTCGCCCGTTCGCCCAGAGGTGCTGAAACGCTATTATTTGGAAAGCATGGACATATCCATCCGGGCAACACGGTAGGCACGAGTTCCCATTGCCGACCTGAGCAGCCACCGGATAGCCTTTCATACAGATGCTTCTGTTTCGTACCCCCATTCCGAACGATTGGTTGCCCAAGGTACTCGCCCATTTACCGGCGGTATTGGTCGACCATGCCCACCTCGAACGAAAGGCGGCGACCTCAGCCCTCAATCTTGAAAAATTCCGGCAATTGCATCCCCGGGTCCACGAACTCAACGCCATCGCAATTGAGGAATTGCAGCACTTCGAACTGGTCCTCGGACTGTTGCGTGAGCGCGGAATTCCATTTGACGAACCGAAACCAAGTCCCTGGATTCGCGGCCTGATGCGGGCCATCCGTCCTGGTACTCAAGGTCAGGTGATTGACCACCTCGTGGTGTGCTCCCTCATCGAAGGGCGAAGCTGCGAAAAATTCCAACTACTGGCACAGGCACTGGCACCCATCGATTCTGGTCTCGCCCGATTTTATGCCAGTCTGGTCGAGTCCGAAGGCAACCACTACGCCTCGTATTTGATCATGGCCCGGCACATCGATTTGGAAGAAACGGAACGGCGATTGGATTGGTTCCTGGACCTCGAAGCCGAATTAACCCGCCGGGGCAATCCGGAACCGATGTTGCATTAGCCCCAAGCCTATTTCATTTCCGGCTGATCAATGTGGAAGGCATGCAACACCCGGTGAATCACCGGCGTGAGCAGCGTGACCATCAAACTGAGGAAAATGAGGCCACTGAAAAGGGCGTAAAAAGAGGCGAAAAGCTTGGCTTCGGTGTTGTTCAATGGACCCACCGGCCCCATGCCGGTCAGAATCATCGAGGCATTGAGAAACGAATCGTCCCAATCGAATCCAGCAAAATGATGGTAGCCCAGAGTTCCCACGCCCAACGCCGCTGCAGCCACAAGGCCTGAACTCAAGGTCGCCTTGACCATTCTGCGAGCGAACCGGCGGCGACTGGCCAGCTTTTGGCTTTTAGTCTCGAACATAGTCGTTGGCGTCACCCTAAATCCGATAGTGCAGAAATATCAATTGTTCTCACACCGGGCATCCATCCAACGCATCAGGGCCGCTCCGTGTTCAAATCAACTGTTGCCAACCTCGCACGAGACTCCACGTTTGAGGCGGGTATTCTGTCGGAATCCCGAGCTGCACCGTGGCCCAAGACTTCCAGACCGCTCATCGCGGTACTCCACTCCAACCGGGCAATCGCTTTGTTTCAACGCATCGCGAGACGGATATCGATTCCGAGGTGGACCCCTCCGAGGAACCCCTGCCCCGCACCCAGTTCATTGCGGACCAGACTCAGTCCATCCTGACCTCCAATGACAGTCCGGATATCGGCTTTACCCACAGTCTCAACGCCTACCGTGGATGCGAACATGGGTGCATCTATTGCTACGCCCGTCCGTTTCATGAGTATCTCGGCTTCAGTGCGGGCCTGGATTTTGAAACCCGGATTCTGGTCAAGCACGACGCCGCCCGCTTGCTGCGCCGGGAATTGAGCTCACTCCGCTGGAAACCGGACGTCATCGCCATGAGCGGTGTCACCGATTGCTATCAGCCGATCGAACGAAAGCTTCGCATTACCCGGGCCTGTCTCGAGGTCCTTGCTGATTTTCGGAATCCGGTCGGCATCGTTACCAAGAACAGTCTGGTCACGCGGGATATCGATCTCCTGCAGCAACTCGCCCACCACCGTGCGGTGGTGGTCTTCATATCCCTGACCAGTCTGGATTCGGAACTGCGCTCCATTCTCGAGCCGCGAACTTCGCCCCCGCAGGCGCGCCTCAATACTCTTCGAAAGCTTCGCGAGGCGGGCATTCCGGCAGGGGTGATGATCGCCCCCATCATTCCGGCCATCAACGATCACGAAATCCCAAAGCTCATCGCCGCCGCTGCTGAAGCCGGTGCGCAATTCGCAGGGCGCGTGGTTTTGCGATTACCCCACGCGGTGGCAGGGTTATTTGAAGATTGGTTGGGGCGCCATTTTCCAGATCGGAAGGATAAGGTGCTAAACCAGATTCGATCCCTCCGTGGGGGACAATTGAACGATGCCCGCTTCGGGAACCGGATGAAGGGGGAAGGCCCCGTTGCCGAGCGCATCGAACAGTTGTTCGACCTGGCCTGCCGACGCGCGGGAATCGCGGGACGTCACCCCGAATTGTCCACGACAGCCTTCCGACGGGTGGAACCCGGTCAGTTGGAATTACTTTAACACCTGCGTCGGGCCTTTCACACTTTCCAATCCATCCCAGTGCTGCAAAATGAATAGTCCGCAGATTTACACAGATGATGAAGAGACCAATCGTGAATGCCATGCGAACCGGTAGGCGAGCAATGACCGGGACTTGCCCAACATGGGCGAAATAAGGCACCGAAGTGGAAGCGGCATCCAACCGCTTTTGGCCTTTCATTAGATGCGCCCTCGCGAAATTGGCGTGATTCGAAACGCCTAAGCCCGAGAGTGGTCTCTGTCGTGCGAGCGGCCTTTTGGCTTCACCTCTGCGCAAGGGGTGGCGGTCCGAACCTCGATGGCAACGAAAGTTGTACATTGCCTGACCCCAAGCGCCTTGGGTGGGGTGCAGCCGTTTCGCAGGTTTCCAAATCCGCCGGACCGTTGGGTGAACCAGAGTGGGATGGGACGTGAGACGGCGATGCCAACAGGAATATCGACGGTGGTTGGCAGGCTTTCGCCAACGATCAGTTCATTGGCGGCCTTGCCCTTCCGATCTGGCTTTGATTCAGTAGGCTACGATTGAACCCTCAGGTGCAGAAGATAGATTATTTTTGAGAAACACCGATCTGATGACGAGTTCAAGTAATGTCGATCACCCGCTCTCTGATAATCTGTGTAAATCTGCGTGAATCTGCGGACCACTCTTCTTACTTTTTAATCTCCTTCAACAAAGCTTCCAATTGGTCGGCGGGGAGTGCCTTGAGGGCGGCTTTGAGTTGGTCAGGGGTCTGAGCGGCACCGGCAGGTGCACCGCCGCCAACCATGGCCGGCATCTTCATCAGATCGTCGGGATGCCAGTAGCCCGCCTGAGTGCTCGTCTCTTTGGACACCGTCATCACCATATCCATGCTGACCATCGGTGCCTTGTTGCCCCAGGCGTTTCGCACGTAGCTCAAAACATGGCTGATGTCCTCGGGAGAAAGGCCGGCCGGGTTGTCTGCGGATTTGGCCTGAGCGGGCATCTGGTTCTGGCCCCAAGTGGTTCCATTGACCTTGACCGGTCCCTCCAGCCCGTGCAGCACAATGCGAATAAGGCGGTTGGGGCCTTCGGCCATGACCCAGTCAGAGCCGGCCAACGGAGGGATACCTCCGCTCGGATTTCCGTTCCCGTCGGCCTGATGACAGGCGACACAGACTTGGGAATAAATTTTGGCCCCCTTCTTGATCGACTCGGCGGACGGATCAAGGGCCGCGATGACCACCTTGGGCGGACGCCCATGGGGAATCTCGCTGAACTCGTCCGGATCAAACCGCCCGCTGTACTTGCCCACGTAGAGCCCGCCCCAAATGAGGAGCGAAGCGCTCCCCAGCAAAAGGCTGAGATTCACGGCACCGAATGCGGCCTTGGACCGGCCAAACTCTGGAGAATGTCGCTTCATTTGGACGCTTCCTCCGTCACCACCGGGAGAGGAGCCTCCGGCAGTTCCACCGACGTTTGAAGGCTCTTTAAGTAGGATGCCAATTGATGGGCCGCCAGGGTGGGCACCACTTCGTGTCCGGCTTCCGGAGCATACGAGCCCTTGAGAACCAAGGCATCCGTCGCAGGGCCGGAACTTCGAATGGCCCGGCTCTCAAACAAGAACGGCAACGGCTGACAAATGGAATTGGTCACCACAGCGCGGGGATTGTACAATCGGGCGAGCGGAAAAGCGTTGGTCCCAAGGCGTTCCCCATAATTGGCCAGGTCGGGTCCCAACCGGCTCTCTCCCAACTGAACCGGGCTGTCGTTGAGGTAATCGCGGGCGACCGTGCGGCGACGCCCCCAACCCCGGGCAATATCATTGCCTCCGTTGCTGGGACGAACCTGCTGGGTATGGCAGGCGACACACCCGAGGGAGGCGTACACCTGGCGTCCCTGAACGGCCTCACCGCTGCGGGCGTTGGGATACTGATAGGAATTTCCAGCGTCGTTGGTCCCCAGATAGGTGGTGAGAGGCGAAAGCTGTCGCTGAGGGTAAGCGACCAGTCCCCACCAAGAGGCGGAAAACGCAGTCAGAACACCGCAGAAAAGAAGGGCTCCGTGTTTCATGACGATTTGGTGCCCGAGGTGGAGGTCGGGGCCAGAACCCAGGCGACGACCGGTTTACCCAGCGGCAGGAGAAAGGTCACAACCGCCGCCAAAAGATTGGCAAGGAGAGCGAGTTGGGAACCGAGAAACAGAAGAAGTCCGAGGAAATTTAAACCGAGCCAAGGTTGCAGGTGACGAACCACGGTGACGGAATCCACGCCGCCCTGAAGCGCCCAACCCTGCAACCAGCCCCCGACCGAGAGCGAGGCCACCGCTAATCCCACACCGGCGACGGAGCCGGCCACGTGAAGGGCCGAGAGGATGGGAAACCGTAGTTTGACTCCCAAGATTCGGGGCACGGCCACATAAATGCCCGAGAAGAAGGAAAAGCCCACGAAACCCAAAAGACCCAATTGATTCAAACCGACAAAAAACTGGGTGAATTGCAGCACCTCGCGGGCACAGCGAAAGCTGGTCAATGCAGTCAGCACCCCGTACCCAGTGAAAGCGATGCCGCTGGCCGTTGCCAGGAACAGTGCCGGAGAGGAGAAGAGCGCCCCCAGCCGGGCACCCGAATGAAGGCTCAGGCTGATGAGAACCGTCGGGATCAACAATAGAACCCCGGAGGCTACGGCCAAGGTCGCTATCCATGCCGGAACCGGACCGCCCACCAAGGAACTTCCGGCGGTCCAACCCGAGAACAACAACCAGCTCCAGAATCCAAATCCAGCGAGCCTCGAGTAACTGGAAGCCCGTCCGGAAAGTTCCGGTAGGAGGGCATAGAGCAGAGCCAGAGCCATGGAGGTCAACCAACCGAGAAACAATGCCTGGCTATACCATCCGGCGATGATGGCCTGAAGCACGCCCCGAACGGGAACGAACACCAGCGCTACCTGAGCGGTGCTAAAAATCCATGGAAACCAGAAGAGAGCAACCAGCAGGTAGGCCTGAGCGGTGGATATCCGGGTGTTGGACCGTTGAAAAAGGAGTCGGGCGCCCAAAACGGCTAGGACCAGGTAGGCGAGAAATAGCAGGACAACCGATTCCTTGGGAAGTTCGAGCCAGCGAAGCCCGGTTCCCTGACCTCCCAAAATTCCCGGTATTCCGATGCTGAGCGCCACATTCCAAAAGGCGGCGGCGATACCGGCTAATCCACCTCCAGGCAACGCCCGTCCGCCCAATCGTGCGAGGAGCCACAGGCTCAGCCCTAATCCCACCTGGGCAGCGAACCCATAGACCAGGGCACAACCCGCAGCCGATTGAAGGCGACCATAGGACAGGAACGCAAATTCGGACCCGAAGGACGGGAACTGAAGTTTTACGCCTGTCAACAGGGTCAGCAACAGGCCGACCAGCAGCCAGAGAAGGCCGCTGGCCAGCAGAAAAAGAACGGGACCGCCCGAACGGACTTCGTGCAATTCTCCGCGTACGGAAGCTGTGGTTCCAGAGGACATCCGATACCTATTCGTAAGTCACTGCCTTGGTCGAATTCTCAAGGCGCTTGAGCAATTTGGCGCGACTAGCCGCATTTCCATCGTGCGACTCGGCAGCGTATACCTCCAGAGCCCGGGCCACGGGCAAGCGATAAACACCGTTGTCCGCCTTCAGAATGGCATAGTGGGTCAGAACATCAGCGTTTTGCGCCTGAAGCTCGGTCCACAGCTTCTTCCGTTCGTCGGCTCGGGCGGTGGACACCGGTTGCGGTTGACCCGAGCGAACCAAATAAATGGCCAGCAGGCCAATCACCAGCAGTGAACCCAACCCTCCGGCCACCACCGCAAAGGTGCCGACCAAAGAGTCAGAGCGTTGAGCGCGGTCGTTCATAGGCACTTCAAAAGAATAGACTAGTGGGCGGCAGGAGCAGCACCGGGTTCAGGAACCTCGTGATGGGTCAGGGCCTCCTTCAGACGCGGATGGCGCTGCGGGAAGGCCGGATGCGAACAGAAGTTCTTCCACCAGAGGGTGGCGAGAAAGGCCGACATGCCAAACCAGCAGATTGGGTCAAACAGGGTGACATGTAATCCCTTGGGATAAAGAACGGGCATGACGTTGAAGGTCATATCCACGTAATGCATCAACCACGCCCAAATGACGATGGGGCCCATGACCAAGAGGCTCTGCTTGGCATCGATGCGCAGCAGAAGCAGAAAGGGAACAAAGAAATGGCCGAAGAGGATCAGAAGACCGACATCCCACCAACTCCCCTGCTCACGTTTCACGTACCAGAAAGTCTCTTCCGGAATAGCCGCGTTCCAAATCAGGAAGTA
>CAITXU010000026.1 GCA_903896505.1 uncultured Verrucomicrobiota bacterium
CCAGGGCTTCGTTGCTCGTCGGTCACAGACCTGTCGTGTATGCTCCCTCCTCGCGCCTCGCCCTGGGGCATTTTAGGCGCAACAAACTGCAAGCTATTTGGGATACACGACACTAGGTTGGCATCAAAGCGTCGGGCAAGATCGACGTGAAGCGAACCTCCCACCCGAATTCGCCGGGGTGGTCCTCCATAACCTTGCAATAGACGCTTTCCCGAACGTAGAAGCTATCTGGATCGACCACCAATTTCAGATCGCAACGGGCCGAAAGTGGTTCTTCTGTCTCCAGAATTCCATATCGCGGAGACAGAACCTTCAAGCGTGCCGCAAAGCCGTTTCCCGAGACGATCTTTGCTTCCGAAAGTAGGCTTCCATTCACGGAATGCTTCCTGGCTGATCCATTCCAAGAGAGGTCCAGCGATGGAAGGTCAAGGTGCTTTTGTCCGATAAGTCCTATGGCACTCCAAAGTCGCACGGCGGAAGAGGCACCTTTCGGCAAGATCGAGAAATTTCGGTCCGTCCGGAGGCGCCCGCCTAATGCCAGAAACGTGGATTCTGAAACCAACACTTCACCACCAACGGAGGTGGATTGAATTCTCCCCGCAAGATTAACCTGGGAGCCGATGACCCCATATTTGGTGCGCTGGATCGAGCCGATATTTCCAGTGACCACCTCTCCTGTGTTGATACCAATGCCCATCTCGAGCGGCGGGATTCCAATTTGCATTAAATGTCGGTTGACTTGGTCCATCTCCAACTGCATTTCCAACGAACAGGCAACAGCGGAGTCTGCGTGATTTGGGCAGACCAGTGGTGCCCCAAAAACCGCCAGAACGGCGTCACCGATAAATTCATCAATGGTTCCCTGATATTTCATGATGATTTCGGCCATGGCCCCCAAATAAACATTGAGAAGTTCCACGACCCTTTCGGGCTCGAGCTTTTCTGCAAGGCTACTAAAACCCCGCAAATCAGACATGAGAATGGTGACGGTCCGCTTTTGGCCGCCCAGTTCGAGGCCTCTGGGGTCCTCAAGGAGGCTGTGGACCACTTGGTCCGATACGTAGCGTCCGAATACCCGCTTGATGAATTCGTTGCGCAACCCGAGTTCGTCCGCCAATCGCCGGGTTTCGGTCATTTGGCGGTCCAATTCGGCGTGCGTTTCCCTCAATTCAAGTTGAGTGCGAACCCTGGCCATCGCCGCCTGGAAATCGACCGGTTTGGTCAGGTAGTCATTGGCACCGGATTCGAGGGCTCGTGCCACATCGGCTCCAGCGTCCCTACCGGTCACCATGATGACAGGGAGTTGAGTCCTGGATTGTTTCTGGCGAACGCGTTGAAGCAGCTCCAACCCGTCCATGCCGGGCATGGTCCAATCCATCAAAATGAGGTCAAAGGATTGCTGGTCCACGAACTTGAGCGTTTCATGGCCATCGGCTGCCGTTGTGACTTCGAACCCCAAACGTCGGAGGCGCCGCGCCAATAATTCCCGGCTGGGTTGGTCATCATCCACCACCAAGAGTGACCCTACCAATGCGTCCCAACTGGTTTCGACGGGAAGTTCCAAACTCGGATCGGTTGCTGCGGTTGGACTCTCCAATGCATCCATCTCCTCGGTTCCTGATTCCTTGTCCCAGGAAGCTGCGATTTTCGTCAGATGCCGATCCATGACGCCAAGCCATTGTTGGGCGGCGGACCGGATGTGAATGAGGATCGCCAGGAGTGCTTGTTGATCAGGCGTTTTCGACCGATCTTCCGCTTGTTCCAGCAAAATTTCCGTGTAGCCGATGACCTGATTGATCGGCGTCCTCAAATCGTGGCGAACACTTCGCCAGTCTTTTGGTGACCGTAGTTCGGCTGGGTCCAAATGCCTTGAAATGAGCTCCAGCAATTGTTTGGCACTCCGGTGAATCTTCCGGAGATCACTCGCAGTGAGGTCCGCCAGTTGTTCCTCTTCCAAAAGATCCTCGCAGTAACCCAAGATATGATGGATCGGGGAACGGAGTTCCTGCCGAATTTCTTCAAACCCTCGTTGGCTCTTCATGAGGCGGTAGAGCGATCATCCATACTTAAAGGACTTGCCGGACGGATGGCATTCGCGGCGAGTTGGATGGTGGTCTCCGCTGCGGTCGCAATTCGAGGAACTGAAAAAAGGCCCGCGGCGCTCAGTCCCTGAAAGAACCGACGGCAAACAAACCCATGGCCCGGAAAACAGTGAGTTTTCATCCGGCACCGAGCTTGCTTCGCCGAAGGGGGTGGGAGCAATGCGTGTTTATCATGACCAGTCTCCTGTAATACTGCGGCTCACGGTTGCAGAACCGTCGCTCGATCGGCATAATTGCTCCACCGTATGAGACGCATTCTCCCGATCGCACTGGCCATGGCCTTGGCCTATGCGCCCACAGCTCTGTCGGCCACAGGGCCCCTGCGCATTCTTTATGTCGGTGACTCGGCCACAGCCTCGGCCGATCACTGCCACGCCCTCATGCAAAAGTGGGGACGGGATGCCATCTGGTTTGACTACGTGACGGACCTGGATCAGGCACCTCCGGATTGGAAGACCACGATGGATGCGGTAGTGGTGGAGAACAGCCGCATTCAACTGGGCACTGGTGCCCCTCCGGTGGTCGTTGCTCCGACAGGCACTTCCGTTGAGGAGTGGGGCGAATTGTTTCGAACGAAACTTCTGGCAGCGACCGGGGAAAAGCGAGTCGCAAACTGGCAGGCCTTTCTGGCTCAGCGGGAAACAGAACAGCGTGAGTCCAACCCGAATGTCGCTAATTACGAGAAGCGCCCCACCTCCGTAACCTTTCAGCATCCCTTGTCCGTCAAAGGCAGCATTGAGCGCACGCAGGTTCCCTTGGACTGTCATCTGGAATTGTTCGCCGGGGAACCCGATATCGCCAAACCCATTTCAATGGCGTGGGACGAGCGGGGCCGCCTCTGGGTTTGCGAAACGCGCGACTACCCCCACGGGGTTCGTGCTTCAGGTGAAGGCAACGATTCGATCAAAATCTGTGAGGATACGGACGGCGACGGTCGTGCGGACAAGTTCACGATTTTTGCTGACCACCTTAACCTTCCGACCAGCCTGGTGTTCGCACGCGGCGGAGTCATCGTGGCACAATCACCCCGGTTTCTCTTCCTCAAAGATACCGACGGCGACGACAAGGCGGACATACGCGAAGTGGTGATTGAGGGCTGGGGCATCGGAGACACCCATGCTCAGGCCAATAACCTCCATCGGGGCTTCGATAACTGGTTGTACGGTTGCGTCGGATATTCAGGCTTCGACGGAGATGTTGGTGGTGTACACCGTCAATTTGGGATGGGAACCTACCGGTTTAAGTCCGACGGTTCGGCCCTCGAGTTTTTGCACCAGTTTTCCAACAATTCCTGGGGTCAGAGTGCAAATGCGGCGGGCGACGACTTCGGAGGGACGGCCAATGGGGCACCAATCTTTTATGGAGGCATCCCCGCCACGGCTTATCCCACGGGCATGAAGGGGATGACCGCAAAGAAGATCAATTTGGAAGACAAGGCTCACCCTATCACCTCCAATTATAGGCAGGTGGACGTGTTCGGCGGCTACACAGCGGCAGCGGGAAGCGCCTTTATCTATTCCTCCAACCTCCCACCGCGAATTCAGGGAAAAGCGATGGTGTGCGAGCCGACCATGAAATTGATCTCCCTCATGGACGTGGTGCCTCAGGGCGCGGGCTATGTTGCGCGGGACAGATTCAATCTCCTGGCCAGCAGCGACGAATGGATGTCGCCCGTCTTCTCAGAAGTCGGACCTGACGGGGCGGTCTGGATTGCGGACTGGCAGAATTTCATCATTCAACACAATCCGACGCCCAGCGTCGCGCGGGGTGGATACGAGGCAAAGACGGGTCCCGGCGGAGCCCACGAGAATCCGCTGCGTGACCACGAGCGTGGGCGCATTTATCGATTGGTCTGGAACCATGCGCCGAATCCTGCAGTCCGGTCATTGAGGGGAGCAGACGGCCCGACACTGGTCAAAGTACTGAAAAGCGACAATTTGTTTTGGCGTCAGACAGCCCAGAGGTTGCTGGTGGAAGGCAAGGTGACTTCTGTCGTCGACGCCCTGCGCGCAACCGTGGCTGACTCTCAGGCGGGTCCCGCAGCGATCCATGCACTGTGGTCACTTCAGGGACTCGGGCAATTGGACGGAGCGACTCATCGGCAGGCCTTGCTCTCGCGCCAGCCCGAACTGCGCCGAAATGCGGTGCGGGCATTGGGATCGGATGCCAGCGCACTTGGCCTCTACTTCAGCTCGGGTGTCGTTGCAGACCCCGACCTCGTGACCCGCCTGGCGGCATTGGTCAAACTGGCCCAATTCCCCACCACCAAAGAGATTCAGACGCTCGTTGCCACTCTATCACGTAATCCGGTACACCGATCCGATGAATGGCTGAATGAGGCGACACGGATTCTTTCCAAGGTCCATGGCGTCCCCTTGTTTCAGGAGGGTCCCAACTTGCTGCCGAACAGCGGATTGGAGCAACTCGCAGCCGATGGTCTGCCCGAGGGATGGAAGCGTCGCGATTACGGTGACCGAGCCGCCAACGCTTCCGCTCGTTGGGAGTCGGTGTCAGGTCCCGGCCAAAGTCATTCCGGAAGTCGGGCCGTGCGTTGTGTTTCCGAGGGTGGGGAGGCCGACACCAGTCTGCATGCGGAGGTAACCCTGAAGCCGGATACCGAGTATCGCCTGTCCGGCTGGGTCAAAGGCGTTCAATTGCAGGGCAAAATCAGTTTCAATGATCACCTTAATCGGTCCGAAACCACACGGGTGACCAAAGATGGAGAATGGACTGAAGTTGAGGTGACCTATCGCAGCGGTAAGGCAACCCAGGCCAGCATCAACATTCTGTTTGTCGCCCGGGGTGAGGGATACTTCGATGACGTCAAATTCTCAGAGCTATTGCCGATAGTGGATGCCGGCGAGACGGTGGTGGCGGCGGACCCGAAGCACGGTGAGGATATCTTCTACAACCACACCGCCCGCTGTGTCCTGTGCCACATGCTCAAAGGCCAGGGAAGCACAGTTGGACCTGCCTTGGACGGCATTGCCAGCCGAAAGGATGCCTCCTACATCCGGGAGAGCCTATTGGAACCCAACAAGGTCCTAGCGACGGGGTATGAAGCCCTGGGTAGCTCTCCCATGCCGCCGATGGGCGAAATCTTCAACAACCAAGAACTCGCCGACATTCAGGCATTCCTCCAGACCCTGAAATAGTCCCGCCGCCTACCGCAAGTTCCTGATAGGCGGCTGGATTGAAATACAGATGACCTGTCCCTTTGTCTGAAATTTCGGCGTCCGGAGTTTCAAGAACTCCGGATGCGGGTCAGAGGGCAGCGATGGCTTTATCGAGGGCGGCGATGAGGACGTTCATGGTCGCCTCGGTCTCGTCGCCCATGTTGGAGATGCGGAAGGTCGTTCCTTTGATCTTTCCGTAACCTCCGTCGATCAGGAATCCCTGGTCCTTAACGAGCTTCTGCAGTTTGGCGGCGTCGACCACCCGTCCGCCCAGCTTGGCCCCATTGTTGAAACAGCAAAGGGTCATGGACTCGAAGCCCGGCTCCGGAAACAGGGTGAACCCGTGACGCGCACCCCAATCCCGCAGTTGGTGGTTGGTGCGGGCATGCCGGGCATAACGGGCATCGAGCCCTTCAATGAAGAATTCCGAAACCTTGGCCGCCAGGGCATACACGTGCGAAATGCTGGGCGTGCTGGGAGTCATGCTTTCCCGGGCGTTTTTCTCGAATTCGATGAGATCGAAATAATACCCACGTTCCGGTGCCGAAGCCGCCTTGGACAGTGCAGCAGCGGAGCAGGTGAATACGGTCAAACCCGGGGGCAGGGCAAAAGCCTTCTGAGTTCCCGCCAGAAGAACGTCAATTCCCAAGGCATCGAATCCGATGGGGACAGCGGTCATCGAGCTGACGGCATCCACGATAAAGGTGACCTCGGGGAATTCCTTTTTGAGGGCGGCAATTTCCACCAAGGGGCTCATGACGCCGCAACTGGTCTCATTGTGGATGAGGGTCAGGGCATCAAATTCGCCCGTGGCCAACCGGGCCCGGATGGCCTTGGCCCGAATCGGTGATCCCCAAGGAACCTGAAGGGCCTCCGCCGCCTTCCCGCACTTTTTCGAGACATCGAACCATTTGTCTGAAAAGGCACCGCACATGCAGTTCAACACCTTGCGGTTAACGAGGTTGCGAATGGCACCTTCCATGACTCCCCAAGCGGAGGAGGTGCTGAGATAGACCAATTGCCGGGTCCCCAACAGGGTTTGCAGCTGCGGTTGAAGTCCAGCATACAGGTCTTTAAAGCCCTGGCCGCGATGTCCGATCATCGGGCGGCAAAAGGCTTGGAAGGTACTGGGACTGACCTCAACTGGTCCGGGGATGTGCAACTTGACGTGGGCCATAATACAGACCGGGAACTTTCCACACTCGATCCCGCGATGCAACGACCAAGCGTGACTGGTCTCACCCTTGCCCGGACTCCTGCCTCTGGCACCTTCCCGGTCCTGTGTCGCGCCCAACGACTCCTCAAGCTCTAACTGGAAAGCCGATTTCGGTCGTCCGGGCGCTTGGACTGGTCACCCGGTTTTTGGGGCGTCGCCCCGGGTTCGTTGCCGTCTCCATCGGCCTGCTGATGTTCAATATCGCCATTGAACTCTCCATGCCGCAGTTCCTGGGGAATGCCATCACCCAGTTAGGTCGCCACACCGGTGAAATCGGTATCCATACCACCGGATTTAGGGAGTTGACCTTATCTGTGGCGCTCTTCTTTTTTTTGGTGGTTGTCCGCACCTGCGTGGGGCTTTTCCTGGGCCCCCTGCGAAACCTGACCGCCCAACGGACCTTAGGTGACCTGCGCGCAGCTGTGTACGATGCCCTCCAGCGCCAAAGCTTTGCCTGGCATGACAATGCCCGCACCGGGGAATTGATCTCGCGCAGCAGCACTGATGTTTCACGCCTTCAGGAGTACATCTTTGTCTGTCTGCTTTTTTCGGTCGACGTTGTGGCCGGGCTGTTGGGGACCATGGTTTTCATTTTTGCCATCGGTCCCACTCTTGGGTGGCTGACATTGGTCGCCCTGGTGCCCACGGTCGTGGCGATGGCCTATTTCGCCGTCCGTCTTCAGCCGCGCTGGCGAAAAGTCCACGATCGGCATGGCGAGATGAGCACCGTCATTCAGGAAAACATCGCCGGAGTGCGGGTAGTGAAAGCTTTCGCCCGCGAGGCAGATGAAATCTCCAAATTCCGGGCACGGAAGGAGGCATTCCTCCAGGAGCTCACCTCGACGGTCAACTACTGGGCCGCCCGGGTTCCTATGGCTCAGTTTCTCTTCGGCCTCGGCGTGCCCATGGTGCTGTGGGCCGGTGGACGGCAGGTCATCCGCCATGAACTGGATCTGGGCCAACTCACGAAGGTCATCTTTTATCTATTGGCTCTTGGCAACCGGATCGGAGTCATCGGCCAAATCACCAGCATTATTCAAAATGCCGGTTCGAGCGCCCAGCGGGTTTGTGAGATACTGCTCGCCCCGGTTTCGCTGAAACCGGGAAATCGGGTCCTGAAACCATCGAAGGCACCGGCGTCCATTCATTTCGCCGATGTTTCGTTTGCGTACTCGTTGGAACCCTCGCTGGCGACAGAGAGTCTCCAGCCAATGGCTTCACGACGCGAGTCTCCGATGCCGTCAGCCCGGCGGAATGCGTTGGACCATCTGTCCTTTTCGATTGCCCCCGGGGAAACGGTCGCCCTGGTGGGTCCCACGGGTGGGGGTAAATCGACCCTATTGGCTTTGATCCCACGCTTCTACGATCCCAACTCCGGAACCGTAGAAATCGACGGTGTTGACGTTCGGGAACTCGACTTCACCTCCCTTCGCCGGGCCATCAGTATGGTCTTTCAGGAGACCTTTCTTTTCAGTGCCTCGGTGGCGGACAACATTGCCCTGGGAAATCCGTCCGCCAGCCGCGACCAGATTGAAGCCGTTGCGCGCATGGCTCGCGCCCACGGTTTTATTGCGGAACTGGCGCAGGGCTACGACACCATCATTGGCGAGCGGGGCATCTCGCTCAGCGGAGGCCAGCGTCAACGCGTCGCGATTGCCCGTGCCCTGCTGAAAGAGCCGCGCATTTTGCTCATGGACGACGCCACCAGCGCCGTTGACCCGGAAACTGAGCGAGAAATTCGGGAGGCCATGGCTGGGCTACTGGGAGGGCGCACGACCCTTTTGGTTACTCAGCGGGTGTCCACCGCCCGACTGGCGGATCGGATTCTATTCATCGAAGACGGACGGGTGGTCGAAGAAGGTACCCATTCCGACTTGATTGCACGTCATGGTGCCTATGCAGCGCTTTTCCAAAGTCAGCTCGAACCCACCGCGACCCGCTGATCATGGCCACCCACGACGACATCGCGTTGGACGAGGAGTTTGCGCAGGCCGAGATGCGGGGGAGTGTCTTGCGCCGATTGTGCAGCTATGCCCGCCCGTATCGGCGGACTTACCTGTTCAATATCGCCCTGACGCTCATCGCCACGGCTTCGGGGCTGGCCGGTCCCAAGTTGATCCAACTGGGCATTGACCGGCAACTGACTGGGAATCCTGAACCGGAACGGGCGATGCGGGGAATCCTCATCGTCAGTGGCCTCTACTTGGCCAACCTGCTCCTGGGATGGGCGCTCTCCGTGGCTCAGGTCAGTTCCGCGATTCGTGTGGGACAAGGGACCATGAACGATCTGCGGATGGCCGTTTTCGAACATATCCAGGCACTGTCACTCAACTATTTCGACAAGACCCACCAGGGCCGAATCATCGCCCGGGCCGATTCCGACATCGACAGTCTCGATCGACTGCTGACCTGGGGTGCCTCGCAGTTTCTTTCGAGCGCGGTCACCCTCCTCGGGGTTCTGGCGTTGATGTTCCACTACGACTGGATGTTGACCTTGGCGATCTGCACGGTCCTGCCGCCCCTCGCCGGGGCCACCTATTGGTTCCATCGGCGTGGTCGGGAGGCCTATCGGAAACTTCGAGGGACGATGTCCCGCCTGACCGCCTCGACGGCGGAGAACATCAGCGGGGTACGGGCGGTTCAGGCGTTTACCCGGGAATCCTACAACTTCGACCGATTCAGGGAGTTACACGATGACTTCATTCATCGATGGGTCGGTTCTGCGAGGGTTTTCCACACCTATATGCCGGCGGTCAATCTCTTCGCCGGTTCAGCCACGGCAATCCTCTTGGGCTTTGGCGGATGGCGGGTTCTCGAGGGACGCATCACGGTTGGTGCCCTGGCAGCTTTTGTCCTCTATCTCGGGATGTTTTTCGGTCCCGTCCAGACCATTGGCGACCTCTACAACGCGGTGCTGTCCTCGCTGGCAAGCGCCGAACGCATTTTCAGCCTGTTGGACACTCCGCCCCAGGTGCGAAATCGCCCCGGGGCTGCTGACCTTCCGGCACTTCGTGGGAAGGTCGAGTTTGATCGCATCCGATTCCGCTATGATTCCACGCCGGAAGATCAGTGGATTCTGCACGACATTTCATTTGGAATCGAGGCTGGACAAACCGTTGCCTTTGTCGGCCACACGGGTTCCGGCAAGACCAGCATCATCAGCCTGCTGGCCCGCTTTTATGAACCCCAGTCTGGCTCCATTCGATTGGATGGCCATGACATTGGCTCCCACACCATCGAGTCACTCCATCGTCAGTTGGGCATTGTTTCACAGGAAAACTTCCTCTTCACCGGTACGGTGTTGGACAATCTGCGGTTTGGTCGTCCCGGGGCCACCCTGGAGGAGGTCGAAGCCGCAGCACGCAAGCTCGGAACCGACGAGTTGATTCGTCGCCTGCCGGACGGGTATCAAACCCTGGTTGGGGAACGGGGCGGAAGCCTCAGCGCCGGTGAACGTCAATTGATCACCATGACTCGGGCCATGGTGGCTGAGCCCCGCATCCTGATCCTGGATGAGGCGACCAGCGCCGTAGATCCCCAGACAGAACGGGTGATTCAACATGCACTTGAGGTCCTTTTCGCCCGCCGGACCAGCTTTGTCATTGCTCATCGATTGAGCACCGTGCGTTACGCCGACTTAATCCTCGTGCTCGATCACGGTCGGATCGTTGAGCGAGGAACCCACCTGAAACTTCTCGCACTGGGTGGCACCTACGCCCGCTTGCACGCCGAGTTTGTTCGAGACGTGTGACCCCGCGAGGTCAAGTTCACCGCCCGGTGGCCACCGCCGTTTGCGATCCCGTATCTTTAGTAAAGACGGACGGTTCGGTTAATGATGCCGCCAATCGCGGGAAGCCGAGCGATTTCAATTGGAAGGCCACCCGCGGTGCGAAAATCGGTTCCACCGCTCCACTCGACACGAAGCGCTCCAAGCTCGTGGTTGCTCTGGTACGATTGCCGCGCAGAAGCTCAGATAGTCCCGTCGCAAAAAAACCATATTCTCGAATGCTTTTATCGATTCCGCCCAGTTCGCGAAAGCGCACGCCGAGATTGGCCAGTTCGGAGGCCAATCCGACCTCGTGGAGCATCCGGATTCCGGCCAGGCACAATTCCGGTGAATAATTGAAGTCTGGCAGGTCGGAATCGAGCAATTCCATGAGGTTTTCATCCCGGCCTAAATCATGGCAGGCCTCCAACTGAAGAATCGCTTCTGAAACGGATTGGGCTGAGGTCACGATTGATCCGTAAATGGAAGCGGCACGACCCCAATCATTGCCCTCCTTACGGCGGACCATGGATCGAACCACCAAGAGATGATCGGTCATGGAATCATTTCCCATCGTCGTCAAACGCGCGAGGGCGCCTTCCGCTTCCGGTATCTCCTGGAGGAACGAATAAACCCGGACTAGAACGTGATTTGCTTCCCTGACACAGGCACCGGACGGATTCGAGGCCGCGATTCGAAGCTCTTGGAGTCCCGCATCCATGCTTCGATTGTCCCGACTCATGGCATCCCAGGCCCAACGGTAAAGGCGGGACTCCGCGAGTTCGTTAAGACCCGGTATTTTTCGAGCCCAAAGTTTTTCAAAGCGGTCCTGAACGCCAGACTCAAAAAACGCCCGATACAGTTGAAGTCCCAACTCCACTGGCAAGTCGGCGCTATCCTCGTTGAACAGATTCTTGATGGACTTGGTCAATCTCGGACCGGTCCAGGTTGGAACAGGAAATTGTTCTGCTTCGGACTCCGCCAGCCCGCCGATCAATCTCCGGTCTCCGTTGTAGGCCATCCGAATCAAATTGGCACTTTCGTAAAAACGGGAGACTATCGCCAGGTCAGCCGCGGTTCGGTCGGCAAAACCGAGCAGGCGCTCCGACTGGGCAATGCCCAATCGGACCAGTCCGGGATTCACACCGGGCAGGCCTTCGATCAAACGGAGAAGTGACCGGCTGGCCTCACGGTCAAATCGATTGACCGTCAGGGCCTGGATCAAATGGTCCGCGGCCTCGGTCTTCCGTCCGTCCGCGAGGTCACGCTCCGCCATTCGACGATGCCAATGCGCGTTCAAGAGACTGATACCACTCAGTTCCACGGAGGATTCTTCCGATGACGGCGATCCTACCGGAATGACCCTAAGGGTCAGCAAAAGACCGGCTACCACCAGCAAACCCGCCATCAAACAACCCCATTTGAACCGAACATCCTCCCGGAACGTATAGGTCAACGACTTAAGAACAAACGGCGTACGATCCACCCAAGGATTGTCTTCACCGCGAACCAACGAGCACCGCAAATGGCCTTTTCCTCGCGGATTCCGTGCACACCGCTCCGAAGGGCATTCCCTATATTGGGGTGTGCGGTCCCATTGCTCGGTTTCAAAGGCCTCTCCGCAGTTATCGCAGGTATACCGGACAAGTTTCATGATTTCATCGCCGTCATCGTCAGTTGATTGTTTGTCACGGTATATTCTTAAGTGATTTGACTATTATGGCTTGTAAGAAATAAACTTTCAAGAGGAAATCTGCGACCTTACGGTCCAGAGAGCACTCCGTTTTTTGAAAAAGTCACCTTGCGATGATGTTCCGTGTGTGAACTTCAACCGTCGAAACGGGTGGAAAGGGTCAGGTAACCCGGCGAGTTCATTGGCACCGGATGGAATCCAGGCTCCATTCTCCAATGGAATCGTTTTGCCCCGGGAGTAACCTATTTCCATGACGGATGTGGAACGGCAGGCGATTTTGGGTTTATGTCAACAGGCCACGTTGGCTGACGGTTCGGCCTCCGGTGCCGAACAAAAAGCCCTGCGAAAGGCAGCGGAACGATTGGGGATTACGCTTCCCCCGGGGGATTTCTCCACAACCCTCGATCTGGCGACCATCACGACTCCACTGCGCGGGAGTGGGCTTGAAGCAACGGCTTTTGAATTGGCGTGGGGCATCTGTGCGGCCGACGGCCTTCCCAACCGAGCCGAGCAATGGTTTTTGGAGGCCCTACGGGGTGGGTTGGCAATCTCGTCCGAAACGGCGGGGGAAATCCGCAAACGGGTCGAAGCCTTGATTTCACCCACCCTTACGGCTCCTCCCACAGCAACAAATTCCCCTATTCCTCCTGTCATCCCGAGAACGGGTGCTGTTCCAGTCAGCCCGGACCTTGAGGAAATGGTCCAAAGCACTGCCATCATGGCGGGGGCTTTGGAACTATTGCCCCACTCGCTGGCCACGCTGGCGATTGTCCCATTGCAGATGCGGTTGGTCTATCGGGTGGGCAAGGCCTACGGCTATGAGCTGGATAGCGGCCATATCCGGGAATTCCTGGCGGTTGCCGGCGTGAGCATGGCATCCCAGGTGGTGGAGGGATTTGCCGAACGGACGGCTCGTGGACTTTTTGGCAGCCTTCTCGGCGGTTTTGTCGGTCACCTGGCTTCCCAAGCCACCGGTTCCGGAGTGGCCTTTGCCTCCACCTATGCGGTAGGTGAGCTCGCGCGACAATATTATGCCGCTGGACGGAGCTTCAGTGCCATTCAACTCCAGGAGGCCTATGATCGACTCCTTGAGCGCGGGCGTTCCTTGCAGTCGGGTTTCGGACCCCGCATTCGAAGCCAAGCCCAAAGCATTGATACGTCCACGTTGGTATCCTTGGTCCGGGGTTGACGTTCAGCTTTCCCGTTGACCAATTCTTTGAACTTCAGTAGGTCTCAGGAACATCTCTCACAGGTTCTTGAGCATGAAATCCATCGATTTGGGAAGTGGAATTCGTCCGGCACTGCTGGTCCTCGCCGTGTCCGCTGGCCTCTTGCTTCGGGCGGATAACATCAATGACTTCAATGCAGGAACCCTTCCGGGCTGGGGGACCTTTGACCTGACGCCGGTCCTCAACAGCTTGGAGATACCGGGCAGCTATGCGGATTACTCTTTTCCCGCCGACGGCCATGGAGGGAAGGCGTTCCGTGTTTCGACACCGACTCTTCCTTCCTTTCTGGGTGACCAAGCAGGACCGCCCCGGGCATTTGCATTTCCCAAAACGGCATATTCCCGCTTCCGAGTTCAGGCTGATGTTCTCGCGTGGAACAACACCAACGACCAGGCCTTTGGCTTCCTGTTTCTCGCCAGCAGTATCGGTCCTGGCACCACCGACGGGTACGTTCTGAACTACAATGTCCGGGGTGGTGATCTACAGATCAACACCGTGACCGGCGAAGCCCCAGGGAATGATGCGGTCGCGGAAACCCATTTGCCAATGGACCCTTCAAAGCATACTTATCGCTGGGAATTGAGTGGGTATGACGGAAATCTCCTGGCCCGGGTTTTCCAATTTCCCGATACCCAGAACCCCATTGGTTCGGTGATCGGAACCGATAGCAGCAGCACTTCCGGAGTGATCGGGCTCTTCAATTATGATCGCGCCGATCCACCGTACCTTGGGACGGACAGCACTTTCGACAATTACGTGGCAACCGCTCCAGCCCCGGGCAGTCTGACACCAGTCGTGGCCTTTCTAAGCCCCGTGCCAGGCAGCACGGTCACCCTGGCGCAACCGGTTATTTCCGCCGCCGTCCTGGACCGGGAAACCGTGACCGACCGGTCCAGCTTTCGTCTCGCCATCGACGGCATTCCTGCCCCGACCGGTCAACTTATCCGTTCGGATGGGGTAACGGCCCCCAACAACCCGGTTCCGTTCCAGGGTGTCACATTGACCTACGCCCCTGCCGTTCCACTGACAGCGGGTCAGCATCAGGTTCAGCTCGTTTATGCGGACAACCGCACCTCCCGCTTCACCAATACGTGGACGTTTACAGCCGCTTATCTTACGGAACCAATGGCCGGCACACCGGGTCCAAGTGGTTTCAATGTCTTTGTGGTGCAAGCGCCCCAAGATCCGCAACTCCCCAACCTGCTGGCCTCAGCGGATGCCCAACTGGCCACGAATTCGACCATCCCGAGACTCTACGTCACCAACGTGGTGGCCCCGTACATCAACTATGATGCCCGCGCCTTCGCCGGAACCAGTTCCAGCATCTTTGGCAATGATCTGCCGTTACCCGGACAGATGGACGCCACCACCGTCCGAAACTGGGCGCTGCGCGCCACGGCCTATCTTCAACTGCCTGCCGGTGTGGTCACCCTGGGCGTCAAACACGATGATGGATTCCGCGTGACCTATGGCGACCTCGTACTGGGGGAATTCGACGGAGGAACCGGCGACCACCCATTTTCCTTTTACGTGGCCAAAGCCGGATTGTATCCGCTGACCTTGGAATGGAACCAGTCAGGCGGTAGCGCCTATGTGGATTGGTATCAGTCCACTCCGGGTGCCCACGATGACACTGCCAATGAGGTGCTGCTCAATACCTATGACGGTTATCGCGCCTACACCTGGGTGATCAGCCCTCCCCAATTGTTGTCGTCCACCACGCTGCGCGGCCCATTATCTCCGGTTGCCAACGCCACTTACGATGAAGCGACTTTGACCTTTACCGTGCCCTTGGAAGGTTCCGGTCCGACCCGATTCTACCGGGTCTCGGCATCAGGACGCGGCAATGTGGCGGAAATCCGGATCGTGGGTGCCAACGTCCTGGTGCGATACCTTCCGGCCCCCTGAAAAGGCATTAACAGCTTCAGCCCCCCCAGCATGGTAAGATCCTAGGCGAGGATGCCCTTGACCACTTCGCCGTGCACGTCGGTGAGCCGGAAATAGCGGCCCTGGAACTTGAAGGTTAATCGGGTGTGATCGATCCCCAACTGCTGCATGATCGTCGCTTGAAGATCGTGCACATGGACTGGATTTTCCTCCAGGTTGTAGCCAAAATCGTCGGTTGAGCCGTACGAGATTCCGCGGCGGATACCCGCTCCGGCCATCCAACTGGTGAAACACCGGGGATGATGGTCCCGGCCATAATCGTTTTCCGTCAGCTTGCCTTGGGAATAATTGGTTCGCCCAAACTCGCCGCCCCAGATCACCAGGGTATCGTCGAGGAGTCCCCGCTGTTTGAGGTCGGTCAGTAGGGCGTAGCAGGGCTGGTCGACGTCCTGACATTGACGTCGGATGCCGCCCGGCAGGCCTCCATGATGGTCCCAACCGGGATGATAAAGTTGAATGAAGCGGACGTTCCGTTCGGCCAACCGGCGTGCGAGCAGGCAATTGGCTGCGAAGGTGCCCGGAGTTCGGGCATTGGGTCCGTAGAGTTCGAACACCGAATCGGGCTCGTGTGAGATGTCCGTCACTTCGGGCACGCTCGTCTGCATGCGATAGGCCATCTCATACTGCGCCACGCGCGAATTGATTTCGGGGTCGCCGATGTCGTGATATTGGAGCGTGTTGAGTTCGGCAAGCCGGTCCAGGAGATCGCGGCGGCCGGACGCCGAAATGCCGGCCGGATTTTGGAGGAAAAGCACCGGGTCGCGGCCATTTCTGAACTGCACGCCCTGGTAGGTGCTGGGCAGAAATCCGTTGCCCCACAATCGGGAATAAAGGGGCTGGTCGATCCGATCCTTGGAGATGAGAACAACAAACGCTGGAAGATTATCATTGGCGCTGCCCAGCCCATAGCTGACCCAGGCCCCCATGCTGGGCCGCCCGGCCAGTTGCGAGCCGGTTTGAAAGAAGGTGATGGCCGGATCATGGTTGATGGCCTCGGTGTGCATCGACTTGACGAAGCACAGGTCGTCCGCAAGCCGGGAGGTCCATGGCAGGAGATCGCTGATCCATGCACCGGAGTTTCCGTGTTGCTTGAATTCAAAAACCGAACCAGCCAGGGGAAGGCGCGCCTGGTTGTTGGTCATGCCGGTCAGCCGCTGTCCGCGGCGGACACTATCCGGCAGGTCCTCGCCTTGATGCTTGTTCAAGGTTGGCTTGTAATCAAACAGGTCCAGTTGGGATGGACCACCGCTCATGAAGAGGTAGATGACGCGTTTGGCACGGGCCGGGAAGTGCAGCGGTTGAATCAGCCCAGTCGAGGTGGAAGCGATGGGCGACGGATCGGTCGCGCCCATGGCGCGGTCCCGGGCCATCAGGGACCAGAGGGCGGCTCCGCCCAGTCCGTAACCAAACCGTCCGAAGAATTCCCGGCGGTCCATGCGAAAGTTAACAGAGGAACAGTTCATGATCAGCGGCGCATGAGGGCTTCGTCGTGGTTGAGCAGAGCTTGAGCCAGAATGGTGGTGGCGGCCAGTTCCGCCGGTGGCAGCCCAGGATCGGTCTTGGCCTCTCCGACGGCCAGCAATTGGGCCGCAGCCTCGGGTTCACGTTCGAAGCGTTGTTGTTGTCCAGTCCACAGTCGATCCAGCACGTCCACCTCGGATTTCGACGGAGCACGCCCAGTGACCAGGCGGAAGGCAAAATCAATTTGAGAAGCCCGGCTGGAACCCCCTTCCCGTAGGATGCGTTGTCCCGTCCAGCGTGCGGCCTCGATCAATTGGGGGTCATTAAGCAATACCAAGGCTTGCAGCGGAGTGCTGGTGCTCTGTCGGCGGACCACACAAACATTCCGCTCGGCGGCATCGAAGGTGATCATGGCGGGCGGTGGAACTGTCCTTTTCCAGTAGGTATAGAGGCTGCGGCGATGGAGGTCCTCGTCGTGGCCGACATTGTACGACGAATTGGCAGCGGATTCCCAGAGTCCCTCCGGTTGGTAGGGGCGTACGCTCGGTCCACCCACATGCCGGGACAGCAATCCACTTACCGACAAAGCCTGATCACGGAGCATTTCCGCCGCCAGACGCCGGGCCGGCCCCCGCCCCAACCAGCGATTGTCGGGATCACGCGTCCATTGCTCTGGCGATGCCGTCGAGGCCTGCCGGTAAGTGGCCGACAGGGCAATCTTGCGCAGCAAGCCCTTCATATTCCAACCCGAGGCGACAAAATCGTGGGCCAGCCAGTCCAGCAGTTCCTGATGGGTGGGCACGGCACCCTGGGTTCCAAAGTTTTCTGTCGTCTCGACCAGACCGCGCCCAAACATCTGTTGCCACGCCCGATTGACGGTTACCCGAGCAAACAACGGATGGGCAGGGTCCGTCAGCCATTGGGATAGTCCCAACCGATTTCGCGGTTGGCCGGGACCCAGAGGCGGTAGAAAGGCGGGCGTATTGGCTGAAACTTCATCCCCTGGAGCGTCATAGGCACCTCGCTTGAGCATGTAGGCCTTCTTGGGCTGCTCCATCTCCTGCATGACCATCAGATCCGGAATCGTTTCGATCAGTCGGTTTTGTTCCTGCCGCAGTCGGGTCAACTCCCGCACCGATTCCAGATAATTCGTGTCATACGCATGAAGATAATATTCTTCCAGTCCCGATCGCTGCCCGGGAGTTAATGCGGCCTCCGTCGTCGACAACGCCTCTCGCAGGTAAGGCAGGCCGGCGAGTTCAGCCACCTCCAGTCGGGTCAACTCCCGATGGAAGAACTGAAGTTCATCGACTTTCCCCTGCTTGAACCCGTTGTCGCGAAAGCGATAGCCCACAGCCAGTTCGGGTTCGTCCCCGCCGTAGGTGAAGTCGCGCCATAAACCATCCCGGACCACCTCGACCTCCGCCGGCTGTCCATTCAGGTACAGGTGAAGTCCAGCGGCGCGGCTGGAACCGTCGTAGGTGACGGCGATCTGCGTCCAGGCATTGGTTGGAATGGCCCGAACCGACCGAATCTTGAGCGAATTCCCGGGCCACATGTGGTGGAGTCCAACGGCCGGTCGACCGTCTTCCAGCAGCAATTCGTAACCGCGACTTCCGGCATCCATCCAAGCCCGGCTTTTATGCAGGACTAGAAGACGCGGGGTCACCAGCGCCGGTTGAACCGCCACCGAATAACTGAAGGGATCAGCCCGCGAGACCGCCCCGGCTCCCGGGAAGCTAACCCCGTTTTCACCGGTCAATTCCAGAGCCTGACCGCGGAAACCAGCGGTCAAGGCGGGACCTTCCGACGGGTTGCCGGGCTTGCCTCCGGAGACCCGGTTGGTGAAATGACCGTCAACCTGTTCATCAAAGCCATAAGAGGCGGTCAAGCCGGGCACCAGTGGCTCGGTCGGACGATGATGGAGCCATTCCTCGAAGCGCGACCGGGCGTTGGTTCGAACGCTGGTCACGAGCTCACGCTGGTGGCCGATATCCCGCTTCAATCGATTCAGCACTTCCTCCTGCGATGGGGTCGACAGGAGCAAGGTCGGAACCGGCATCACGTCGCCAAAATAGACGCTTTGACCCGATTCATCGATGTTTTGAAACATCGCGAACAGTTGATAGTAGTCCTTCTGGGTCAGGGGGTCGTACTTGTGGTCGTGGCATCGGCAACAGTCGAGCGTCAGCCCGAGAAACGCGGTGCCGAAGGTATTGACCCGATCGACCACATACGAAACCCGGAACTCCTCCTCGACGATCCCTCCCTCTTCATTCTGGAGATGGATACGATTGAAGGCGGTGGCCAGCCGTTGAGTTTGGGTGGCATTCGGCAGAAGATCACCGGCCAGTTGCCAGGTCACAAACTGGTCGTAGGGAAGATTGCCGTTGAAGGCCTGAATGACCCAATCCCGCCAGGGCCAGATTGCACGATACCGATCGCTCTGGTAGCCGTGGGTATCGGCATAACGGGCCAGGTCCAGCCACTCCGCTGCCATCCGTTCCCCGTAGGCCGGCGAATCCAACAGGCGGTCGACCAGCCGCCCGTAGGCATTGGGCGACCTGTCTTCCTCAAACGCCTTCACTTCCGCCGGGGTCGGTGGCAACCCGGTCAGATCAAAACTCAGTCGGCGAATGAGACGACCACGACTGGCCTCGGATGTCGGCTTGAGCCCGTCCTTTGCCAACCGTTCGAAGACAAATCGGTCAAGTTCATTCCGCTCCCCTTCCTGGGGAGTCGGCAGCTCGGGTTTGGCTGGAATCGATTCAAAAGACCAATGCTTCCCCCAACGGGCACCTTCGTCCACCCACCGTCGCAGGACGTCCCGCTGTTCTGCGGAAAGCTCCCGGTGCGCCTTGGGCGGTGGCATGACCTCCTCGGGGTCCTGGCTGAGCACCCGCCGGACCAATTCGCTTCCACTGCTCTTGCCGGGAGCGATGATCGGCTTGCCGTCGATAGTGGAAAACGCGCCTTCTCGCGTATCCAGTCGTAGCTTGGCCTTGCGGGCTGATTCATCCGGCCCATGGCAGTGATAGCACTTATCCGACAGGATCGGGAGCACGTCCCGGCCAAAATCCACGGCGGCATCGACCGAACGAAAACTCAACCCGCAGCCCATCCCCAAGACGAGGAGAGACCACCGGCCCAATATGGTACGCAAAGGACGGTCCATGAAAGCGTTGCTCAAGCTAACTCGGGATCGACGAAAACTCACGCATTCCCTTCAGTAAAACCATGTTTTGATGCGGATCAGCCATGCCGCCCTTTACCCGATGCCTCCAATAGCGTTCTGTCGGTAACATCACATGGTTGTTCTTGGTCCAAACCGCGAGACGCGCACTCCGTTATCATCGGTCGCCTTCCGCTATCAAACTCTCATCTGGGGTGCGCTCAGCCTCGTGGGTGTAGCGTGCACGCCCAGCCGATTCCTTGCCCACCAAATGATGCGGGCTCCGAACGCCTACCCCGATTGGGTCGCCCCGGACGCCCTCGTGACCTTTTCCCTGCCAGAAACCATGGTCGGTTCGGTTCCGGTCCGGTCCTTCGCCGTCGGACCGCCGAACGCCCATCTCAGCTATCGGGTCATTGAACCCGCGGACTATCAGCTTCGGGAAACCCACACGACCTCCCAAAAGAAGGGAAAGACGCACTATCAATTTCGCTTCCACGGTATTCCGCCGTCCCAAGCCAAACCTGTTGATGGCCCCATCCGTGGGACCCTCCTGATCCTCCATGGCTACAGCGTCGAGGCGGAAACCATGCTGCCATGGGCCTTTTGCCTCGGCCAGGACGGCTGGCGAAGTGTGGCGCCCGACCTCCGAGGCCATGGCCGGTCGACCGGGGCTAAAGTCTATTTCGGAGCCGTGGAGGCCACCGATCTCCGCCAACTGATTGACGAGCTGGACCGTGAAGGCGTGCTGACCCCGCCCCTGGTGGTCCTGGGAACCTCGTTCGGGTCGGCTCTGGCCCTCAAGCTGGCCGCTGAGGACGACCGGGTCACCGGGGTGGTGGCGATCACCCCCTACGCCCGGCTGGAAACCGCCATTCTCGGCATTCGGGACAATTACGCCTCCTGGGTTCCTGAAAGTTGGGTCAGAAATGCGGCCCGACACCTGCCGGAATTGACCGGGGCCACGCCCAGACAATTGGACCCGATCCAATGGATTCAGGGCCGCCCCATCCGGGCATGCCTGGTGGCTGGAACCGGTGACACTATTGCCCCGGTTAGGGAAGTGCGGGAACTCCAGTCGACACTCGGAACCAACACCGCCTATTTCCAAACTACCAACGGCATCCACGAGACCATCCCCCTACAGGTTGAGGAACTGGCCCCCAGTGTCCGCCAGTGGCTCCAGTCGGTTCGGTAGCGCAGTCCGGGCGGACGAATCTCCTCCTTACAAATGACCTGTCCCTTAGTTATAACTGTATCCGGTCTGGCCTCCTGAGTGCTCATGGCTTGATCGATTTCTCCGCAATCTTCGCTTCAAATCTGCCCTTCGATACAGGACGACCGTTCCAAAGGTACACCTTTCTGGCTCGCCCCTTGTCATCCCACACCGTGCCCCGATGGCAACCCTCATTCACAATTTCAACCTCAAGGCTTAAGGTGCCATCCTCATTCCACTTCCGCTGGACTCCAAGACCTGCAGAGAGGGTGTACTGCCCAAGAAGTTTCCCTTCCGAGTTCCATTGACTTACCACCCCGTCCACTGCGCCGTTCTTATACGGCGTCTCGCGCAACACGTTTCCGTTGGCGTGCCATTCACGGACAACGCCATCGGCAACCCCGTTAACCATGCACATTTCTTTCTCAAGAATTCCATTTGCATGCCAGAAGCGGGCGACGCCATTTCGTCTCGGTACTTCCCTTCGCAGAAGTCCATCGACGATCTCATAAAGAACGTCCCCTTTCCAAAAAGTGGTCGTAATCATTTGGGTTCAGTATTTGAGTTTTTAGTCCGATGTAGACGGGATCCCCCGCAAATATACGACTTGGATGGGAAAGCCGACTAATTTTTGCCCAACCGACCCGCCACCCCCACCGGCTCCACCCTCAAATCCCTCAACCCAAAGATATCCGCCTCTGCGAGGAATTTGAACCGCCTGGCCCCATCCTTGCGCTTGGGTCCAAACCGCTGGCGATGGTCTTCAAAGACCTGATTTACCCAGCCACGACTCCCAATCACCGCACCATCGGTAAAGTACCGCACGCGACACCGAACATAATCCCCCCATCCCAGCTTTCCCTTCTGGGCAAACACTTCCTGGACCTTTTCCGGTGAGATTCCTGCCCGAATGGCTGGGCCATCGGGCCCTTGAATCCCTTCGGTCATCCCCTCCCCAAACACCCACAACCGATACCGGGCCATCGACTCGGTGAGATTGCGGTCTTCCTGATCACCGGGGTCAATGATGCCCCGAATCCCCTCCTTGGCCACCCGCACCCCCGCCACCGCCGCGGCATACCCACTCCAGCGATACTCCTTCGGGTCGTCAGTCAATCGGGCTCGAATCGGATTGAGATCGATGTAGGCCGCCACCCGGGCCAGGGAATCCCGTGAACCCTCCACAAGGACGCTCTTGAAGCGTTCTTCCCACAAGGTGCCCTTGCGCCGATGCCACCGGTTAAACCACTGGGTAAACCGCTGCTTGAGCAGCTTGATGTAGGCACTCACGTCCCACATCTGAGCGTATAACCCTGTTCGCCACTGCTGCCGTTGTTCGTCCGGCCAGTTCGCCATCAGCTTGCGCTGATTCTCAGCGGCATCGTCCCCATGGACCAGGGCATAGAGTCCTAACAACTCCTCGTCCCCAGGAAGAACCTCTGGACGCTGAGACACCTCCACCAGGATATGGAAGTGATTGGACATGATGCAGTAGGTGAGCACCCGGACCCCACAAAACCCGGCGTACGCCTGCATCCAATGGACAAACTGCTCCTTCTCATTGGAACCAAAGGCCATCCGCCGCTCCACCACCCGCGAAATGCAATGGTAGTACGCTGGTCCCACACAGGAATCCAATTTCAAGCGAGCCTGTCGCATGGGAGAAACGTAGCGACGGGCAAGCAGATGTCAAACAAATGACCTGTCCCTCTGTATTATCCGCCTGTACGGGACCCAGAACTCTATGGTTGGGAGGCCGCCGGGCCACAGCAACCGGGTTCCCGGACACAGCGACATCCGCCGACGGCCGTCAGTACGCCTAAGACCGGTGCCGAGAGGTAAATCCAGAGATTCTCAAGATGTCCCGATACCAGGGCCGGTGCCAGCGAACGGGCCGGGTTCATCGAGGCACCGCAAATCGGTCCGCCAAACAGGGCTTCGAGGGTAATGACCGCGCCCACGGCGATTCCGGCCGTCACCCCCTTTTCCCGGGAACCGGTGGATACGTTCAGGATGACCCACATCAGCAGCGTGGTCAGAATCCATTCCATGACGAACGATTGAAGGGCGGAGCCTGAGGGTTGCGTTCCGCCCAACATCGCGTTGGCGGGGAAAAGAACTTTAAGGGCAGCGCTCGCCATGATCGCACCGGCCATCTGGCTGGCTATGAAAAATGGGACGTCTCGGGCGGGCAGGCGTCGTGCGACCCAGAACCCAAGTGTCACCGCGGGATTCAAATGCGCTCCGGAAATGTCGCCTACCGTGTAGATCATCGCCAGAACCACCAAACCAAAGGTCAAGGCAATCCCCACATGGGTGATGGATCCGCCACTCACCTGATTGACCACAATCGCCCCAGTACCGGCGAAGACGAGGGCAAACGTTCCGAACAGTTCCGCAGCGTAGCGCCTCATTGGGAGACCAGTTAAGAAACGAGCAGCACTTCAGCCGAAAGAAACAGGAATGAAGGACAAATACCGGGCGTCGTCTGGCCCGGCGAATAGACCGTGGGCAACGGGATATCATGGCCCAAAGGGTCGTGGGCGACAATCAAGGGGCACTTTTGCATACCTATTTTCGGAATATACCCGCTAGAGAATATAGTGTCAACGGGCCTTTGTCTTCCAGGCTACGAACGGCGAATGATGGAGTTCCAAAGATCGGACTTTGATTGCGGTCCGAATACGACACCGCTAGGTTGTACAGAATTGGAGCCTCCAAACGGCAATGAGACCAGGCCACATCCAGTACTTTGTCGCAAGAGGTTGGCTGGAAAAGCTATACCTTTCGGCAGCCATGGTAGTCGGTGCCTGGGCCGCCGGAACCCTCTGTCAACCGCATGCTGAAATGTTTGGTGATCCCCAATATGCGCTCCTTTTTGCTTTTTCGATAATCGCTGGCTCATTTGTGGGATTGGGTCTGTCGCTTCCATGCGCCTTTGTGTTTTTTTGTCCCGCTTCACCGCCTTTTCGGTCGGATTAATGGCGAACCGTTTATTGTCGGTGATCAGGTCCGTATCCTTGTCGGTCCAAACCGCGACCGAGTCGTTCAGGTTTATTCCGTTTGGCGCGACCGGCGGCAGGTGCGGGTGGAGCTGGATCCAACATCCAAGGCAAAGTTCAACGATGTTTTTTCCTTCACTCAGATTTGTCGGGAAGAGCGATATGACAGCAGCGATGGACTCGCAGGGTAGTTTCGTATATCCAAAATAGCTTACAGTTTCCCGCGAGGGATTTTCGGATACCCGACACTAGCGCATCGGAGCGGTGCCCAGTCCTGCCGACAAGAAAGTCGGCGAAATGGCAGACAAGAATGTCCGCGCTACGGGGTCAGGGCCTAGCGGCCATGGACGTGCTGGCTGGGTCCATCGACCGCCTGCCCTAATCCCCGTAGACCACCCGCTTGGGGAGGCCGTGCCGTCCCACCGGTTCCAACCATTCCGCTTCCTCGCCCCCTGCATCGGGATACACGAACCGGCGTCCTTCATAGTTCCGGATCACCACTTTGTCTGGACCCGATTTCAGGAGGTATTCCGGATTGATCGGTACCTTGCCGCCGCCGCCCGGGGCATCAATCACGTACTGGGGTACGGCGTAGCCGGTGGTGTGTCCTCGCAAGGCTTCCATGATCTCGAGCCCACGCTTAACGCTGGCCCTGAGATGGGCGGACCCCTGAATCAGGTCGCATTGATAAAGATAATAAGGACGCACGCGGCACATCAACAGCTTCTGAACCAAGGCCTTCATGGTCTCAGGGTCATCGTTGACGTGGCGCAACAGGACGGACTGGTTTCCAAGCGGAATTCCCGAATCGGCGAGTCGACCCAGGGCGTCGCGAACCTCCGTGGTCAGTTCCCGTGGATGATTGGTGTGGACGCTGATGAACAGCGGATGGAACTGCTTCAGCATCGCGCACAATTCCGGGGTGATGCGCTGAGGCAAAAAGATCGGAATCCGGGTGCCAATTCGCAGGAACTCCACGTGGGGTATCGCCCGAAGCCGACTGAGAAGGTTTTCCAGCTTTTCGTCGCTCAACAGAAGGGGGTCCCCGCCGCTCAAAAGGACGTCCCGGACTTCCGGATGGGACTCGATATAGGCGATTTGGCGGTCGTATTCCGGATGAAAGTCATAGCCGCTGGCGTTGCTGACCAGTCGGGATCGCGTGCAGTAGCGGCAATAGGCGGCACAACGGTCGGTCACCAGAAACAAGACACGGTCCGGATATCGATGGACAAGACCCGGCACCGGTGAATGGGAATCTTCACCACAGGGGTCGGACATCTCCCACCGGGCGGTCGTGGTTTCCTCCAGCCGGGGAATCACCTGCCGCCGGATGGGACACAATTCGTCACCGGCGTCGATGAGGCTGAAGAAGTATGGGGTAATGGCCATCGACAGCTTGGATTCGCCAGCCAGGATGGCACCGGCCCGTTCCTCCGGGGTCAACGTGGGCAGCAGGCGCTCCAGCTGTTCGACCTTGGTGATCCGGTGCTTCATCTGCCAGCGCCAGTCATTCCAATCGGCGTCCGAGACGTCCGCCCAGTAACCGCGTCCTGCGGAATGAAACGATTTCAACCGACTTTCCTGGTTGTCCATGAGATGCAAACTGTTGCCAGGGAGGCGTTAACGGAGGAAATAATCCGGACCGCCTGAGACTCCGAGGCCAATTCAGAGGGGTCAACCTAGGCCGGGTCTCCCAATCGTCAAGCAACCCGAATCCGTCTCTTCCCCAAGAAAGGCGCGCCCGAGGCAACTCCGCCCTCGACAGGAGCCCCCCGGGACCAAACCTTCAAACGAATGCCGACGGCCGATTTCGTCCACCTTCATCTTCACACCGAGTACTCGCTTCTCGATGCTGCCTGCCGCATCGAGCGGATGATGGACAAGGCGGTGGCCTTGAATTTTCCGGCGGTGGCCATGACCGACCACGGCGTCATGTACGGTGCCGTGGAATTCTATCAGGCCGCCCGCAAGCGGAACATCAAGCCAATCATCGGGTGCGAGGTGTATGTGGCCCCGGGAAGCCGACTCGATAAAAAGCCGGGGTCCGGCATGCGGGATGTCTACCATCACCTAGTCCTCCTGGCTCGAAATGATCAGGGCTACAAAAATCTGATGAAGTTGGTGACTGCGGCCAACCTGGAAGGTTTTTATTACAAACCCCGAATCGACAAGGAGCTCCTCGAACAACATGCGGAAGGTTTGATTGGGTTGTCCGGTTGTCTCGCGAGTGAAATTCCGGAAGCAATCGTGAAGGATGATCTCGTCCGGGCGCGCCAGACCCTGGATTGGTTCAAACAGGTCCTTGGTCCGGAACACTTTTATCTGGAACTCCAAAACCATGGAATTCCGGAACAAAACAAGGTCAACCGCCAGTTGATCCCGTGGGCGCGGGAATTCGGAGTCAAGCTGGTGGCCACGAACGACGTCCATTATGTCGAGGAAGGGCACTGGCAGGCCCACGATTGCCTGGTATGTCTGGGACGCCAGCAGCAGCGGGACCCGGCCAAGCCAACCTATCAACCCGGTCAGTTTTTTCTTCGGTCGGCGGAGGAAATGAAGGCCCGCTTTGCTGAGGTGCCGGAGGCGGTCCTCAACACTCTCGAGGTGGCCGAACAATGCAATGTGACCATCCAGTTTGGGAAGGGAGCCCAGCATTATCCGGTCTTTCAACCACCCGAAACCTGGACCCGTGAGGGTTACCTTCGGCAGCTCCTGTGCGATGGTCTCAAAACCCGGTACGGAATCACCGCGCGGGTGGAGGGCTCTGACATTCGCATCGAGACCATCGAGGACGCGAGTCGCCTCCCGCCCTGCCCTGACCCTGTCGACGGGGGCTGGCCCGAGGAGTGGAACCGCTTTGGATCGACCGCATGCGCTGCGCTTCAGATGATTCTGAGTCGACTGGAATTGGAGCTCCGGGTCATCGAGAAGACCGGCTATGTCAGCTACTTTTTGATTGTCGGCGACTTCATCCGGCATGGACGCAGCAAGGGCATTTCGTGCGTGGCCCGTGGCTCGGCCGCCGGTTCCCTGGTCACCTACCTGCTCGAGATCGCCAATGTGGACCCTCTCCGATATGGCCTGTTGTTTGAACGTTTTCTGAACCCAGAACGAGTCAGCCCCCCGGATATCGACATTGATTTTGCGGACGACCGGCGTCAGGAGGTCATCGAATATGTTCGGGACAAATACGGACGCGACGCGGTCGCACAGATCATCACTTTCGGGACATTGGGTTCGAAGGCGGTCATCCGTGATGTGGGTCGGGTGATGGGATTGTCCTTCGGCGACTGCGACCGTCTCTCCAAGATGGTCACGGACGCCAAGTGGTCGCTGGAGGAGGCCCTGGAGAAAAGTCCGGACTTTCGGCAGGCTTACGACAGCGAGGAGGGCACCCGGGAACTGGTCGATCTCGCCCGTGTCCTTGAGGACCAGGCCCGTAATTCCAGCGTGCATGCCGCCGGCGTGGTTATCGGTGCCCAACCGCTGGTAAATCTGCTTCCGCTGAAGCAAGATGAGCAGGGGGTAATCGTCACCCAATACGCCATGAATCCCGTTGGGGACCTGGGTCTACTCAAGATGGACTTTCTGGGGCTCAAGACCCTGACGGTTATTCGGAATAGTTGTGAACTGATCGAACGAACTCAGGGGGTCAAGGTGCCCATCGACAACCTCCCACTGGACGATGCCCGGACCTACGAATTGCTGAACAATGCCCAGACGCTCGGGGTGTTCCAGTTGGAATCCGGCGGCATGCGGGACCTGTGCCGAAAATTCCAGATTGCCAGCGTGGAGCACATCACGGCCTTGATATCCCTCTATCGGCCGGGACCAATGGACCTGATTCCGGACTTCATTGAGCGGCGGCATGGGCGGGCACCCATCGTTTATCCCCATCCCCGATTGGAGCCCATCGCTCGCGAAACCTACGGCGTTCTCATCTATCAGGAACAGGTGATGCAGGCCGCCCAGATTCTGGCGGGCTACACGCTGGGCGGCGCCGACCTCCTCCGGCGTGCCATGGGAAAGAAGAAGCTGGAGGAGATGGAGAAGCAGCGGGCGATCTTCGTTGAGGGCTGCGGGACGAATGGGATTCCGCCCCAGGAGGCCAATCCGGTGTTTGACCTTTTGGAGAAATTCGCCGGATACGGCTTCAATAAATCCCACGCCGCCGCCTATGCCATTGTCGCCTATCAGACGGCGTATCTGAAGGCCAACTACCCGGTCGAATTCCTCTGCGCCATGATGACCAATGATCAGGGCGATCTGGCGAAATTGGCCCAATACATTGGCGAAGCGCGCGGGTTTGACATTCAGGTGCTTGGTCCGGACGTCAATGAATCGGAAGTCGGCTTTGCCCCGGCGAAAACTTCGAGGAGTGAGGGACATCGGGTCATCCGTTTCGGCTTGGCCGCCATCAAGGGAATGGGCGAAGTGGCCGTTGAAAGCCTGCTTCAGGCACGCCGACTGGGCGGACGCTTCCATTCGCTCCAGGAATTATGTGAACGGGTGGATACCCGGATCGTCAACCGGCGTGCGCTTGAATGCCTCATCAAGACCGGTGCCTGCGACGGACTGGGACCGAATCGGGCTACGCTCATGGCCGGGGTGGATGCGGCCCTTTCCCGGGCCAGTTCGATGGCTGCGGACAAGGCCTCAGGGCAATCCTCCCTTTTCGACGCCTTCGACGCCGCACCCGTGGCCCGACCGGTCAAGCCCGTGGTGTTGCCCGACTGGCCGATGAGTGAAAAACTGGCCTACGAGAAGGAATTGCTCGGCATCTTCGTAAGCGGCCATCCGCTGGACCCCCACGCCCGGCTGCTGGAACGGTTTGTGCTCCACCCAATCGACACCCTGCCGACCCTACCCAACCGGGGCATGGCACGCATCGGGGGGCTGGTGACCGCGCTAACAGAGGGAGTCAGCAAAAAGAACGGCAAAAAATATGCCATGGCCACCATCGAGGATTTGACCGGGTCGGTGCAGCTCCTCGTCATGAACGACAACTACGATAAATTCCGGGAATTGTTGAGTCCGAACACGGCGGTTTTGGTGACCGGGGAGGTCTCCACGGGCGAAGACAAACCCAAGTTGTTTCCCCAGGAGATCATGAAACTGGAGGATGCGCCGCGGAAATTCACCCGCCAGGCTCACGTTTGGATGAAAACGATCGAGGCATCCCGTCCGGCTATGGAAAACCTGCGGGCACTGGCGGAGGCGCATCCGGGGCGTGTGCCGCTGTTCATCGCCCTGCGCTATGGCGGCGGCGAGGTGGCCTACCTCGAGACCAATGAACGGTATTCGGTCAATCCCGGCCAGGCATTCGAGACCGCCGTCGAGAGCGCCTTCAACCCGGGAGCCCTCCAATTGATTGTCGACCGCTCGCTTCCTGAACGGGCACCGCGCAAGTGGGAACGGAAACCGGGCGGCGGCGGAGATGACGAATAGGTCTGGTTCGCGACGTAGCGCAGACATTCTTGTCGGCAGGGCTGGACCCCGTCCCAAGGCTGGCCGACTGGCCGACCGCCCGGCAGGTAGGAATACCTGCGAAACAGCAGCATCCCGCCCGTGGCGCTCGGGGTCATGTAGGATATAATTTCAGCCGAATTGCGTGGCGGGCTTGATTTTGACCGCCTATGGCTGAGAGATCG
>CAITXU010000027.1 GCA_903896505.1 uncultured Verrucomicrobiota bacterium
CATCAGCACGCAACTCACTCCGGGAGGGATTCAACTGGCATGGCCCGCCTCGATCAGCGGTTGGACCTTGCAGACGACTACCGACCTTGGTTCAAACCCGGCCTGGCATAATTACAGCACCGGGACCACCAACCTGCTTGTGCCATTAACCGAAACCCGGCGCTATTTCAGGCTGGTCAAGCCGTAGCCAGAAAATCAAGAGGCGCAATGGAGCTGAGAGTAAGACGTCCTTCCTTGGGGTTTACCCTGGTCGAGTTGCTGGTGGTGATCGCCATTATTGCCATCCTGGCAACCTTGTTGCTGCCGGCCCTGAACCGAGCCCGGGACCAGGCTCAGTCCATTGTCTGCCTGAACAACCTCAAACAACTTCAGCTCGCCTGGCAAACTTATGCCGACGATAACAACGGAAGGATTGCCGTTGCGCAGTTGTTGTACGCTGTTCCAGAAGCACCGAGGTGGGTGAATGGATGGATGAGCCCAGACAGTGCCATCGACGGTTCATCCGTGGACAGGAAGATGATGATGGAGCCGGGCATTGGCCGGTTGAGTCCCTACACTCGAACCCCGGATATCTACCATTGTCCGAGCGACCGAAGCGTCAGCAACGTGTATTCCGGTGGAGGACCGCTGCGGTCACGAAGCTACTCCATGAGCATGCAAATGGGGTCGGGATGGAGTGGGGTGGCGTATGACGGTCCGAATACGCTCTATCCTCCGGAAGCCTTTGTGAAGATGGCGGATTTCAACCGGGTTTCGCCCTCTCACATCTGGGTCTTCATCGATGAGCATGAAGGGACCATCGATAGCCCAGGTTTTCCCATGACTTGGTTTATTGGACCTGAGTCCTATTGGCCGGCTCACTGGCCTTCGACCCGTCACCGGCGTCGTGGACCCCTTTCCTTTGTGGATGGTCACGTCGAAATCCACAAATGGTTGGACCCTCGAACTGGACCCAATCTTCGCAGTCGACTGGAGGTCTACGGTTATGGGTGGGACGCCCGCGGGAACAAGGATTTCGCCTGGCTCTGGGAACGAACCAACGGCCCATGGCCGTTTCCCTGGTGACCTTGTCCACGGGTGTGGTCACCTTTCTATTGAACCTGCCGACTGGAAACCGACTTCTGCCGACTGCGGGCGGTCTGGGACAGTCTGGTTTAAGCGAATCGAGACCCGTATTTCGATGTCATCGGAAAGGGTTGTATCGCCGCCAAGCTGACGTTGGAGAAGTGGCCCGCCGTCCGTCAACATGGACAACAAGACGCATTTACAAGCCGGTCGGCCTCGATCAAACTGCTCCCAATGACTTTGCGGCATGATTGGACTTTGGAGGAGCTTCAGACGCTTCACGCGTCGCCTTTGCTGGATTTGGTTTTCCAGGCGGCCGGTGTCCATCGCTCGTTCCATAACCCGCGCGAAATGCAGGTCAGCAAGTTAATCTCCGTCAAAACCGGAGGATGCCCGGAGGACTGTTCCTACTGCGCCCAATCGTCCCGCTATTCGACCGGAGTCGATTCGGATCGACTGATGGACGAAGAAAAGGTCATCGAAATTGCTGAACGAGCCAAGGCGGCCGGAGTATCGAGGGTCTGTTTGGGTGCTGCCTGGCGGAATGTTCGGGACGGGGAATCGTTTGACCGGGTGTTGTCGATGGTGCGGTCGGTCACGGACCTGGGGATGGAGGTCTGCTGCACGTTGGGCATGCTGAACGAGCGTCAGGCCCATCAGTTGGAAGAGGCCGGCTTGTATGCCTACAACCACAATGTCGACACCAGTTCCGAGTTTTATTCAACCGTCATCAGCACCAGGACCTACGAGGATCGGCTGAAGACCCTCGCCGAAGTCCGACGGACCCGCATGACCCTTTGTTCCGGTGGCATCATCGGAATGGGCGAATCGGTCCAGGATCGTCTCATGATGCTCCAGACTTTGGCTTCGATTGAGCCGCATCCGGAATCCGTTCCCATCAATTTGCTCAGCCAGGTGCCGGGAACCCCGATGGCGGATCAGCCTGAACTACCGGTTTGGGATGTGGTTCGTATGATTGCCGTGGCCCGCATTCTCATGCCCAAGTCGGATGTTCGATTGACGGCGGGCCGAATCAAGCTGAGCCCTGAAGCCCAGGCCCTTTGCTTCCTTGCTGGAGCGAACTCCATCTTTTCGAGTGAGACGGAATTCATGCTGACCAAGGCAGTGGCTTCTCCCAGTTATCAGGCCGATCAGGCACTGCTTGCCGCTCTTGGGATGACCCTTCGCGCCCCTTTCTCCAGTCCCCATGCTCCCCGTGCCACGGAGTTGGCGGCGGGACTGGCCGCCTGATTCACCGAATATAGGTCAAATCATTGGGCGGTCTGGTTTGACACTTTGGGGGAGTGACCGCCTATTCTCATCTGTCTTTCTATCGCATGAAGCGTTCCCTCCTTTTTTCCGGTCTGGCATTGTTGGCTGGAGTCTCTGCCCTGGCGGAGCCCGTCGATTTCAAACGCCAAGTTCGACCCTTGCTCGAGATGTACTGCCTCAAATGCCACGGACCTGAGAAGCCCAAGGGCGGACTGTCGCTGGTTACGCTGGCCGGAGCTTTGAAGGGAGGGAAAAACGGGGTGGCGCTGGTCCCGGGTGATCCGGAAAAGTCCCCCTTGTATACCTCCACCGTTCTCCCTGCGGACAATGATGACGCCATGCCGCCCAAGGGAGACCGATTGACTTCCCAGGAAACAGGGGTGCTGAAGGCCTGGATTCAGGAGGGGGCCAAGTGGCCGGAGGAAATCACACTTCACCAGACCGAAAAGGTCGATTTCGTCAAGCAGGTGAAGCCGATCTTCGAGGTGAATTGCGTCGCCTGTCATCGTGAGGGGCTGGCCAAGGGTGATTTGCGGATGGACGTCAAAGAGGCCTTTTTCAAATCTCCCGATGTGGTGCCTGGCGATGCCTCCAAGTCCAAGGTGTACACCAGCATGGTCCTTCCGGCGGACCATGACGACCTGATGCCACCCAAGAAGAAGGGTGGGCCTTTGCCGGCGGATCGAAGCGATTTGGTTCGCGACTGGATCGATCAGGGAGCTCACTGGCCGGATGGCGTGACGCTCCAGCCTCGGGAGCCGGATTCATCCTCGAGCCGCGACGACCTGGCCTTGATTACCGCCGTCCACGCGCTGTTGTTGAAAAACAGCCCGGTGGCCCCTGGAACGCCATTGCAGTCCTACTCGGAGAAGATATCCGGGACTGACGCCACCTTTGACCTTGTTCCCATTCCCGGCGGTGAGTTTGAAATGGGAAGCCCTGACTCGGAAGCCGGGCACAAGCCGGACGAAGGCCCGGTGCACAAGGTCAAGATTGATCCCTTCTGGATGGGGAAGACCGAGGTTTCCTGGAACGAGTATGAGCTGTTTATGTTTCCTGCGTTGGAAAAGGGGACCAACGTCAGCACTGAACGGGTCAACCGGGAGTTGTTGATCCTTGCTGACTTTGCTGTGCCGGCTGATGGAAGCAATCCGTACATCGGCAAAGAAGCGGACGCCGTCAGCCGCCCGACCACGCCCTATGTGGAAATGAGCTTCGGCATGGGCAAGGATGGTTTTCCGGCGATTAGCATGACCCATTTTGCAGCCCTCCGTTATTGTCGGTGGCTGAGTGCGAAGACAGGTCATTATTACCGGCTGGCAACCGAGGCGGAATGGGAATACGCCTGTCGGGCGGGAACCAAAACGCGATTCTTCTGGGGAGATGATCCTGCTCAGGCTCCGGAGTACGCCTGGTTTTTCACCAACGCGGACGGAAAGTACCAGAAAGTCGCGACCAAGAAGCCAAATCCCTGGGGGCTCTACGACATGCTCGGCAACGTGGCGGAGTGGGTGATGGACGGTTATACGGCGGATGCCTACGCGACCCTTCCTGCTGAGAACCCGTGGAAGCCAGGCTTCAAGGAGTATCCACACGTGGCGCGTGGTGGCTCGTGGGACGACGAGGCCGACCTGTTGCGTGTGGCGGCCCGTCGTCCAAGTGAACCGTCTTGGAAGATGCGGGACCCTCAGCTTCCCAAATCGAAGTGGTATCTGACCGATGCCCAATTCCTGGGATTCCGAGTGGTGCGTCCCATGCAGGTGCCCAAAACACCCGAAGAACTGGCTCAAGTGTGGACCAGTTTTCCGCCCAAGAAGTAGGGCTCTGAAAACTTTGGGTTGCCCCTGTGGGGCGAATCGATAGTCTGGAGGGGTTCCCTGATTGGTAGCATTATCCTGTGAATCCCGCCGGGCTCAGGCTCGTCGGTTTTGCGACGCATCAAGACTATGAATCCAAGCCCGATCATCACGCCGGTCAATCGCCGGCAATTCATCACCACCACGGGTGCCGCAGTGGGTGCCCTAGCGATCAACCGCTTTGCCTATGCTGCGGGGAGTGACGAACTCAAAATCGCCCTGATTGGTTGCGGTGGGCGCGGTACCGGAGCCGCCGGACAGGCGCTGAATGTTCCCGGCAACAAGTTAATCGCCATGGGCGACGCTTTCGGGAACCGCTTGGAAGGTGCCCTCAAGGCGCTCAAGGAAGAGCATGGCGAAAAAGTCGACGTGCCGGCGGACCGTCAATTCATCGGGTTCGATGCTTACAAGCAGGCCATTGCCCTGGCCGACGTCGTCATTCTCGCAACACCCCCGGGATTCCGACCCATCCATTTCGAGGAAGCCGTCCGGCAGGGCAAGCACGTGTTCATGGAGAAGCCGGTGGCGACCGATGCCGGTGGTGTTCGCCGGGTTCTCGCTGCGGCGGAGGAAGCGAAAAAGAAGAATTTAAAGGTTGGTGTCGGACTCCAACGCCATCATCAGGCCGGATACATCGAAACCATCAAGCGCCTGCATGAAGGAGCGATTGGTGATATTCACACCCTTCGGGTTTATTGGAATGACGCTGGCGTCTGGGTCAATCCGCGGAAGCCGGAACAGACCGAAATGGAATATCAGATGCGCAATTGGTACTACTTTGCCTGGCTGGGCGGGGACCATATTGTCGAACAGCACATCCACAATCTGGACGTCGCCAACTGGGTCAAGAAGGGTTATCCCGTCAAGGCTCGCGGAATGGGCGGACGTCAGGTTCGGACTGCAAAGGAATACGGTGAAATCTTCGATCACCACGCGGTCGAGTTTTTCTACGCCGACGGCTCGGTGGCCTTCAGCCAATGCCGACATATCCGCGGCTGCTGGAGCAGCGTGAGCGAACATGCGGTGGGCACCAAGGGCTCGGTCGACATCGGCGGGCATTCGATCAAGGGTGCGGATGGTAACTCCTGGCGCTATAAGGGCGGCAAGGACGTTGACCCCTATCAGCAGGAACACATCGACCTGTTTGCCGCGATTCGCAGCAATACCGAGTACAGCGAAGCGGTCAACGGAGCCAAATCGACCATGACGGCCATTCTAGGTCGTATGGCTACCTATTCCGGCGTCGAAATCGCCTGGGATGACGCCTTGAATTCCAAAATCAACCTGATGCCCGACAGCTATTCCTGGGACACCAAGCCCAAGACGCTGCCGGACCCCGATGGCTTCTACAAGGTGGCCATCCCGGGAACCACCAAGGTGGTGTAGTCGAACGAATCAAAGTTCGTTGGAATCAGCCCGGTCTTTGGACGGGGCTTTTTTGTGAACACCCGTCGCACGTCGCCTCGCGGGAGCCGAAAATCCCTCGCGGCAAACTGGACGCCATTTGGGAAACACGACACAAGGGCACATGGGCTCATAGGGCGGTCGAAAAATTGGCGAGGTGGTTAAAATCGATATTGGTACTTGCAGGAGCGCGTCCGTTGGATGTCCCTCCTTCGGAGGGACTTGCGTCCGGAGGGACGCGTCCCGCCATTGCGGGACAAGTCCCCATTCATTGCGGGGATCGTTACCTCTCCCGGTCTAAATGCACCTTGGTGAGGCTGTCGAGCCTCAGGCTGTTCGAACCACGCCAATTCCGAGGGGGCGAAGCAAAATGGCCGTCCGCAGGACCGAGGCGGCAATCCTACCGGACACCATTATTCGCCAAGAGGTCGGGGGGCCACCTGTGGGCTCACAGAATCGAACGGAGAGAACCTGGCCAACTGGATTTAGCGATCATCCGGGTCGCCACCTGCGGTGACGAAGGCGGCGCGAACCGGGCGCGGCATCGGTTGATTGGATCCCTTCACGGACCTCCAAATGACTTCATTCAGCCGGAGATCGTCCGCTGCGTCTTCCTTCGAAAAATCCATCTCATCTGATTCCTCGCGACCAAAGGCGGCAATGCTGTTGGTCTCGGATAGGTTCACCGTGACAGGACGCGCAGAGAAGGGCCTAAGGTCAGCCTTGGGTTGAAACGAGGCGTAGAGCGGAGCGGCAGCCGCGTCGAACTGCGTCATCGGGGATAGCCCCAAAATGAGCTCCATGGTATGAAGCATCGAGCAGGTCGAGTACATGGTGGAGTCCCGGGTATGCCGCCGGATGTAGGGGCTGATGGCAAAGGCGATGGATCGATGGGCGTCGACGTGGTCCGGCCCATTCTGGGCATCGTCCTCAACCACAAAGATGGCGGTTTGAGACCAGAATTTGGAGTGGCTGATGGCCTCGACGAATTTTCCAAAAGCCAGGTCATTATCTGCCATCATGGCGCGGGGAGTCAGTCTTCCACTGGAAGTGCCGTAGGTGTGGTCGTTGGGGAGGCGGACAATCTGGAGCCGGGGCATATCGCCTTCCTTTTCAAACCGCTTGATTTCAGCGGCGAAATGTTCGGCCCGTTTCACGTCGGGATAATCCAGGTCCCATGGCTGGAAATTCGGATCGAAGCGCCCCTGCAAGACGGGGAGTCGGGTGCTGACGGGATCGCCAGGTTTTTTCCCGGCATCACAGAATTCACCGTAGCTTCGATAGCTCAGGCCGGCTTGAATGGCCTTATCCCAGATGTAACCGCTCGACGGATAGGCGACCGGAAAGCTGCCTTCGCTGGGATATGGGTATTTCCCGCGCCCGTTATGGCCATAACTCAGAGGCCAGGTTTTCTCGACAAAATCGGTGGCATACGCGGCCGCAGTCCATTCATGGCCATCGGCACTGACCTCGCCATCGACATAAAAATTGTCGAGCAGGACAAACTCCCGGGCCAATGCGTGGTGATTCGGGGTGATGGTCTCATCAAACAGGCAAAGAGACCGGTCCCCATTTCCTTCCGGCATGTCTCCCAGCACCTGGTCATAGGTCCGGTTTTCCTTGACCACGTAGATGACATATCGAATGGGAGAACGACCTCCGACTTTGGATGGAATGGGGTTGGACGAATGCCCTGATTGAGCCACTGGCCCCGTGTTCGAGGGAGTGCAGTGGAGTGCCCGTTCGGAGTAATCCTTCAGCTTCGCAGTCCAGACCTCGGGCTTTTCAGGAATGGGAATGATGCTGAGGGTGCCCTGCAGGAGTCCTCCGATGTATTCGATAACGGACTCCGGCAATTCACGGCCCGGTTGAGAGCCATGGCGATTGGCCTTGGAACTGATACCCTTCCCATTGGCCACAAGGAGGTGGCGGCCATCGGGTGTCACTCGAACCGAAGTGGGATACCACCCCACGGGAATGAAGCCCAGTGGATGGCTCCGGCCTGGCGTGGAAACATCGAAGACGGCAAGGTTGTTGTTGCCGGCGTTGGCGATAAACAATTGTCGTTCATCCGGTGACAAAGCGAGTGAGTTGGGCGTTGAGCCCGGCGGATCCCCCGGCTGCATTGCAGAAGAAAGGGTCTCGACGGCTTTTCCAGACTCCGTATCCAACACGGTCACGGAATTTCGCGACGCATTGGCCACATACAACCACCGCTGATTGCGACTCAACACCATTTCACAGGGATGTTCCCCGGTCTCCCATCGGTCCAGAATTCGACCCGAGTTTGAATCCAGCGCGGCGACCGCAGCGGTACCCCAGAGGCTCACGTATAGACGATGATGGACCTCGTCCAGAACGCAGGCGTAGGGGAAGGGTGCGTCCGGGGGCAGTTCGTCGAGTTTGGCAGCAGCACGTTTTTCGGCAGCGGCGAGGGCCGGTTCCGGGGAGACCCGGGTCTGGCTCAGGTCGGTGACCGGCATTCCCGGGCGAAGCGGAAACCCCGATAAGGGAAGGCGCGATGAAAGGTCGGCCACCACCACGTCCTGGCCATAGACATTGGCTGAGTAGATTCGCCTCCCATCGGAACTGACCGCCAAACCGGACGGGACACCTCGCGAAGACGGTTCCCGAAGGGGTATTTCCTGGCGATGCCCAAAATTTCCCGAATCAAACTCAAATTCGTGAATTACCTCGGCACCGGCTCCACTGGCATAAATCCGTCGGCCATCCGGCGAAAAGGCGACGCCATAAAAGGTCTCTGGCAGTTGCGCCCGGGCAATGACTTTTCCGTCCGGCAGGTGGATCGAAACCAGTTCATGGCTCCCAAATCCCGAATGGAGTGCCACGACAAATTTTCCGGAGGGATGAACGGCCAGATTCACCGGGAAATCGCCCAACGCAACCTGTCGGCCTGAAGGGCGAAGCGACCATTGGTTGGGGAGCAGGATGGACCCGTCGGTCTTGACGCCGGGAAGCTGGGACCAAAATGGCACAGAACGGGGCGCGGCACCCAGTGTTGCGGCCCACAGCAACGATGACCAAACGAGGAACCGGAAAGGCATAGCGGCAATCCTGGAGGCTTTTGTTCTCAAAGCCAAGTGACGTTCGGGTGATGCTGGAGCCGGTTCTGGTCGAAGCTTCCATCTGGCATCGCGGCTGATTTTCCGGCTAGGATAGTGACGAAATCATGCACGATTGTGATGTGGACGAAGCGTCCAACGAAATGAGCGAACCGGGCGGGGCTGTCCCGGCGGCGAGGTCCTTCCCGTTAACTTCGGGATCCCTTGGTGGAAAACTGGCCGTGGGACAACGGGTTCAGGTTGAAATTCACGATCTGGCATTTGGTGGGGAAGGCGTGGGACGGGTAGGTGACTTTGTGATTTTTGTTCCCTTCGTCTGCCCGGGAGAATTGGTGGATGCCAAGGTCGTGGAGGTGAAACGTTCGTTTGCCCGCGGCGTTGTAGCCCGCGTTCTGCGGCGGGCTCCCGAACGGGTTGAACCGGAATGCCGCTATTTTGAGGAATGCGGTGGCTGTCAGTACCAACATCTCCGCTATGCCAGTCAGCTCCAGTGGAAGCAAAAGCAGATCACCGATTTGTTCGAGCGGATTGGAGGATTTCCGGCGGCGGTGATTCAACCGGTCATTCCCTGCCCGTCGCCCTATGGCTATCGCAATCGAATTTTGGTTCGCAGCCAATGGAACAAGCCAGCCCAGAAACTCAACCTCGGATATGTTCGGGCCGACGGAGGGCTGGTTTGTGATGTGGAATCGTGCGCCATCGCCGAGCCGGGACTGAATATTGCACTGACCGAATGGCGAAAAAATCCACCCGCCAAGGGAGGAATGAAGTCGGTGCTCCGGATTCCACCGGACGATTGGGATGTTCCTGAGCACAGCTTCTTCCAAAACAATTTTTTTGCCCTTCCATTTCTGGTGGAGTCTGTGCGGAAAAGCCTCCTATCCGCCGGGACGCGCCACCTGATCGATGCCTACTGCGGCGTCGGATTCTTCAGTCTCTCGCTGGCGGATGCCCTGGAGTCCTTCACCGGGGTGGAACTGGACGCCCAGGCGATTGCTGCCGCCCGTCGCAATCAACTGCGGCGCGGGTATAAAAATGGCGAATACATCGCCGGTGACGCTGACGCTTGGTTGCCACGCCTGCTGCGGCAATGCGATCCGGGCGTGGCGGCCGTATTGCTCGATCCTCCCCGGGTGGGATGCCAGCCATCGACCCTTCGTGTCCTTCGGGCGTCCCAGCCTGCCCAGATACTCTACGTCAGTTGCCATCCGGCAACGTTGGCCCGCGATCTGAAGATTCTCTGTGAGGGAGGGTTGTACCAATTGGCCTCGGTTCAACCGGTGGACATGTTCCCGCAGACGCAGCATGTGGAGTGTGTGGCGGATTTGCGAAGGACGGGGGTAAGCAAAGCAGTCTGAGGATTCGCTTTGTCAGCGGTAACTGCTAGAGTGCCAGAAGTGATGACAAGTCGCATTGGACAGCGTCTGGTCGGGCTTTTGTTCCTGGTGGGATTGTTGCAGGCGTCTTCTCCAGGCTTCGAATTGCGTTGGGGTAGTCCTTCCAATCGCGTCGATGCACGAATTCCGGGTCTTCCCTTGAGCAAGGTTCTGCCGCGTCTGGCCCGTCAGACGGGCTGGGAAATCCGGATTGAATCGGGAGTGGATCACCGGGTATTGACGGATTTCACCAATTTACCACCACGGGATGCCCTTCGGCAGATTCTGGGGGAACTGAGCTTTATTCTGATTCCCGAAAAGGCGAAGCCGAGCCGGTTGTTGGTCTATCAATCGAGCGCGGATGCGGCCGATTTGGTCGTCAACCCCGCGGATGATGAGTACACCATCGAGCCAGGGCCGATTCCCACCGAGCTCATCGTTCGGGTTAAACCGGGTTCAAAACTTCAAATCGAAGAACTTGCAAGAAAATGGGGGGCGCAGGTCGTGGGACGATTGGATGCGTTGGGTGCCTATCGTCTGCGGTTTCCGACCGCTGAAGCTGCCGAAGCGGCCCTGGTCGCTCTCAAGCAACGGGACGATATCACCGGCGTTGAGCACAACCAATTTCTCCCGGCACCGAATGACGCCGGAGCACCACTCGCCAATGCCACCGCCAATTTCACCCTGAAGCCCAAGGTGGTGGGGGCGACCGATATGATTGTCGTCGCAGTGATCGACACCCGGGTGCAGACGCTTCCCCAAAAGTACGAGGAGTTCATCCTCGGACGGCGAGCGGTCGCGGAAGGGGCCCCAACGGGCGATGGAACTCCGACCCACGGCACCGTGATGGCGGAGAATATTTTACAGGGTGTGGCAGCGGCGGATCAGTCGGGGCAGGGTTCCCCCGTGCGCCTGCTGTCAGAGGACATCTACGGCAAGGACCCACTGGCGACCACTTGGAGCGTTGCCATGGGCTTGTACGATGCCGCAGCCCATGGTGCCACGTACTTTAGTCTCAGCCTGGGAGGAAAACAGGATAGCCCCATGCTCAGCAGCGTCATCGCCAGTATCAAGGCGCAGGGAGGCGTCGTCTTTGCCGCGGCGGGAAACGACGGCGGCACAGATGCCATTTATCCCGCCGCCAGTGGTGCCTTGGGGGTCACGGCAGTCAACGGCCAGGGACAGCCAGCCAGTTACGCCAACACCGGCCCTCATGCTGTTCTAGCGGGGCCCTCCGTCACCTATGCCGATTTCAATGGGACCGTGTGGCAGGCCACCGGAACTTCCGGGGCGACAGCCATCGTTACCGGTCTGGCTGCGGGCCATGCCGCCGCCAACAATCTAAATCCCTCACAGACAGCCGGTTGGTTAATGCAAACGGTCGGATTTCGTCACTAGAATTCCGCATCTGTGACAGTCCCTTCGCGAATCTGCTACCGTGCAGTGGTGCCGTGAAGCCGTGGGGCCGTAGCGCAGACATTCTTGTCTTCCAAATAACAGCTTTTGACCTCAACGGTTGCTTCGTCTGCAACCTAATGAATCACAGTCACATCGGTAGGGCGAGGCTCCTGTCGAGCCGCGGCGGTCCGTACCACGTCCGCCTCGCAAGTTATACCCGGCCTGACCCCGGAGCGCCACGGGTGGGATGCTGCTGTATCGCCGACTTTCCAGTCGGCTGGGCTGGACCCCGTCCCGAGGCAGCGCGACTCGCCGACGGC
>CAITXU010000028.1 GCA_903896505.1 uncultured Verrucomicrobiota bacterium
CTCTGTCAAAGAAGTTGGGACCCGGGACACCGGATTGATTTCATCGAGCCGTTCCGTTCGGAACCCCATCTTCATTGAGCGATGAAATCGGGACCGAAAGGAATTCCGGGTCACCAAATCGGCGGGAAATTGGATTTCCCGACCGGTCGGTCAACGTCATAGTGCCGCCGCAGACGCATGAATTGGATGAGACCATCGCATTGGATGATCGTCGCCTTGGGGCTGGCGATGTGGAGTCGTGCCGGGGCCTCGGAATCGGCCTCGAGCACCCTCCCAACGACCAGCACCAACCGGGCTTCCGTCACCGTGGTGTATGACCCTGCGGCGACCGAGGCCTTCAGCGCAAACCGCGCGGTTGTTCGTAAAATGGTGGAATCCGGTTTGATGGCCCTTACCGGAAAATCGACGACCGAGGAAGCCTGGCGAACCCTGGTGCTCAAGAATGACGTTGTCGGCTTCAAAGTGACATCCGGCCCCGGACCGGTGAGCGGCACCCGCACTTCCGTGGTCCGGGCGCTGGTGGAGAGTCTCATTCAAAGTGGCTTCTCGCCCGACCGGATCATCATTTGGGATAAACGGATGGCGGACCTGCGCAACGGGGGATGGCCAGGATTGGCCACAGATTTGGGGATTCGTTGCGAAGGCAGCGAGGAATCAGATTGGGACCCCACAAAGTTTTACGAGTCCCCGATGCCGGCGCGCTTGATCGCGGGTGACCTTGAGTTCGGTCTCAAGCTCAAAGACGGGGTCGGACGCCGGTCCCACGTGACCAAGCTGCTGACCCAGAAAATCTCCAAGATCATTACGGTGGCCCCGGTATTGAGCCACAACTTCACCGGGGTCAACGGACACCTCACCGGCCTTGCCCTTGGGAGCGTCGACAATTCGCTTCGTTTCGCTGGCGAACCGGACCGACTGGCGGAGGTCATTCCCGAAATCTGTGCCCTGGATGACCTGATGCCCAAAGTCGTCCTTGGGGTGAGCGATGCCCTAATCTGCCAGTATCGCGGCGAGGAAACGACCCTGCTGCATTATGCGAAGGCGTTCAACGAACTGCGGTTCAGCCGGGATTTGGTCGCGCTGGATTCGCTGGCCATGGCCGACGTGGAGTCGGCTCGCGCTGAACAACGGTCCGGAACGGAAAAACCCCGATTGACCGATCTCTACGCCAACGCCGAGCTGATCGAAATGGGTGTCGCCAATCGGGACCGAATCGATATCCACCGAATCCCATGACCCATCGATTTCGGCCGGAGTATCTGCCCGAATGCACATGAGGGCGCTGGTCACCGGCGGTGCCGGGTTCATCGGCTCACACCTGGCTGAGGCCCTCGCCAATGCCGGTGTCGAGGTCCGGATTTTGGACAATTTCCAGCTCGGATCCCGTGACAACCTCCATTGGATCCGACCGGAGCACTTCGTCACCGTTCATCCAGCCGATCTGCGGGATACGGCGGCGATTCGCACCGTGATGGAGGGGTGTGACCGAGTGTTCCATCTGGCGGCCCTTCCGTCCGTTCCCCGTTCCGTCGAGCAACCACTGGAGTCTCATGCCATCAATTTGGATGGCACACTCCAGCTGCTGCAGGCCGCCCGTGAGGCGGGGGTAGGCCGGGTAATCTTCGCCTCTTCCTCGGCCATTTATGGGGAAAGCAGTGCAGCTACCAAGCACGAGGCCCTCGCCCCCTCCCCGCTGTCCCCCTACGCCCTCCAAAAATACGCCGCCGAACGGTACGGCCAATTGTTCCATCAATTCTACGGCCTTGAGACCGTCAGCCTTCGCTACTTTAACGTGTTTGGTCCGCGTCAGTCCCATGCTTCCCCCTATTCCGGGGTCATTGCGCGGTTTTGCACGTCGGCCATTACTGGAAACCGTCCGACCATTTTCGGGGATGGTACCCAATCCCGGGACTTTACCTACGTCGATAACGTGGTGGCTGCCAATCTGGCAGTGGCCTCAGCGCCACGGGAACGGGTGGGCGGCAAGGTTTTCAATGTCGCCGCTGGAGAGAGCATTTCCCTGTTGAGGTTGATCAACCATTTGTCGGAGCTGACGGGACGACGGATCGATCCGGTCTTTGCCGCCCCGCGCCCCGGTGACATCCTCTATTCAAGGGCTGACATTCAGGAGGCTCGCGCCGCCTTTGACTACCATCCCTCGGTAGGATGGCAGGAGGGACTGGAAAAAACGTTGGCTTGGTATCGAACGCAGCCGCTTTAAACAGCCCGTCAGGGCTTCAGCCATCTTCGGGGTCGTAGCCTTGATCTCCGCCCAAAGCGACCAAGGCGCGCTCCAGGGTCAGTCCCTCAATGCAAAACAGCTTGTGAGTGGACGAGGCTCCGCGAACAAGGGTGATCGACCGGCGTGGGCATTCCAGAACTTCGGCGAGAAAGGCGAGCAACGCTTCATTGGCGGCGGAATCAACGGGGGGAGCCGTGACCCGTATTTTGAGTTCCGCGCCTGAAACGCCGACGATCTCGTTGCTCCGAGCCCGGGGCTGAGCTTTGACAGCAACGCAAATGCTCCCGTTCCGCTCGGATAGATAGGGGGGAGGAGTCATTGCAGCGTTTGAGGGAAAGCCCACGCAAGCCCCCGATTTGCCAGCTCTCCCAGAAACCAATACAGCCCACAGGCAAGGAGGGGAACAAGGTCCATGCGTCCCAGACGGGCGGGAATCCAGGAAAGGGGATATTGGAGCCGTCGACCGATGGTTTGCACCAAGGTCCAAAGGGAGTGTTCTCCCAAGTAAACGTAGTTGTGCACAAACCGGAGGAGAAGAACGCACATCACAACCCACCGGATGGGTAGCCAGACGGCCAACCCCATCAAAATCGATTGGACCGCCAGCGGCCATCCCGCCCGGGTGGGCGGCACCAGATGCTGCCATTCCAAGAGATGCCCGACGCCCAACCAGACCGATGCACCAGCGACGACTGGGAGGAGCAGAATGAGGAGGACGGGAAACCGGCCCACAGGACCCGCCATGGCCACCGCAAAGTCCGAGAAGGAACTGAGTTCGGGAACATCGCGTGAAAGAGCGCAAAAGATGAGCAGCACCCCGTAGCCGACCAGCGCGGTCCAGACAAAACTGAGGGTGGAAAAAAAGTAAAGCCGCAGCCAGTCGTCCGCCCGAAACGCGATCACGGTGGGACCCGGTGCCCACGTCGGGGTGGCATCCAGCAGGGTCGCCAGAAGAACCAGGAGCAGCGGTCGCAAGACCAGCATCAGCAGCAAGGCCCCCAGCGAAGTCCAGGAGCGATGGGGTACCGGAGCCGCCGGACGAAGGTTACCGAGAAGCGTTCCCGCCGGGCGGGTGGGGTCGGCTCCCACTCGACGGAACGAAAGCCAGAGGAGCAATCCCGCCAGGTCCAATATGTAAACAATCCATGACATCGCTCCGGAAGGGCAACAGGATGCCTAAAGCGATGGGTTTGGAAAAGGCCTGAGCGTCCGATGTGTTCCCCACCCGCGCGATGGATTACTTCATCAGTCGGAGAAGCGTATCCGCCATTTCGCTGGGGGTTCGGGCGACACCGATACCGGCCTTTTCGAAAGCTTCAAATTTGGCCTGAGCGGTCCCCTTCCCGCCGCTGACGATGGCACCGGCGTGGCCCATCCGGCGTCCCGGAGGTGCGGTGGCACCGGCGATGAATCCCGCCACCGGCTTGGTCCCGTACTGCGCGATCCACTCGGCGGCCTCTTCCTCGGAGGCCCCGCCAATTTCCCCAATCAAAATGATGCCGTGGGTGTCGGGGTCCGCCATGAACATCTTGATGACATCCAGATGCGAGGTGCCATTGACCGGATCGCCACCGATGCCGACGCAGGTGCTTTGACCCACCCCCCGGCAGGTCAACTGCCAGACGGCTTCATAGGTCAGAGTTCCCGAGCGGCTGACCACGCCGACATGGCCCCGCTTGTGGATGTAGCCGGGAGCAATACCGATTCGGCAGCCCCCATGGGAATTCTCCCCATCCCCCGGCGTCACCAATCCGGGGCAGTTGGGTCCAATCAGGCGGGTGGGCTTTCCTTGAATGGCCCGCTTCACCCGGATCATGTCATTCACTGGAATGCCCTCGGTGATGGCGACGACCAGTTCCAGGCCCGCATCCGCCCCTTCAAGGATGGCATCCGCAGCAAAAGGAGGAGGGACAAAGAGAGCGCTTGCGGTGGCCCCCGTTTGGCGGACGGCTTCCGCGACCGTATCAAAGATGGGAACGGAGAAGCCTTTGTGATCAAAGGTTTGACCGCCTTTTCCCGGAGTGACCCCCGCCACCACCTGGGTGCCGTAATCGAGGGAAAGTTGGGCGTGGCGGGCTCCGAAGGAACCGGTGATACCCTGGACCAGAACCTTGGTTTGGGGAGAGACAAGAATTGCCATTGAATGAGAGAGGAAAGAGGTGAGGTTCTGATGTCGATCAACGGGCAGCGACAGCCGCCACGACCTTCTTTGCGGCATCGGCCATGGTGTCTCCATTGATGATGGTCAGACCGGAATCCGCCAGGGTTTGCTTGGCCACCGCCACGTTGTTGCCTTCCAGGCGAACCACCAACGGAAGGGTCAGGCCCGTTTCGCGAACCGCCGCCACAATGCCGGTGGCAATCACATTGCAGTCCATGATGCCGCCGAAAATGTTGACCAGGATTCCCTGGACACTGCTATCGCTAAGAATGATGCGGAACGCCGCTGATACCTGGTCCTTGGAAGCACCACCCCCGACGTCGAGGAAGTTGGCCGGTCGGCCTCCGGAATGTTGAATGATGTCCATGGTGGCCATGGCCAACCCGGCTCCGTTCACCAGACAGGCGATGTTGCCGTCCAGTTTGATGTAATTCAGAGCGTGCTTGCTGGCCTCGACCTCGAGGGGTGATTCCTCGGCCAAATCCCGCATTTTGACAATTTCGGGGTGCCGGTAGAGCGCGTTGTCATCCAGACTGATTTTGGCGTCCACGGCGACGAGGGCTTCCCTGCCATTGGCGGTTGCCACGATGCACAGCGGGTTGATCTCGACCATGGCGGCGTCGGCCTCCCACCAGGTCTTGTAGACCCCGGCGATGAGCTTGCAGGCCTGATTAAACAGGTCGCCCTTGAGCCCCAGGGCGCTGGCCAGCTTCCGGGCCTGGTAAGGCATGAGACCGACGGCAGGGTCGACCCACTCCTTGAAAATCTTTTCGGGCGAATGGTGGGCCACCTCCTCAATTTCCACCCCACCTTCCGTGCTGGCCATGATGACTGGACGGGAAACGGCCCGGTCGAGCAGCACCGCCAGGTAAAACTCCTTTTTGATGGTTTCAGCCGCCGCCACCAGGATGGTCTGGACCAACCGACCTTCGGGTCCGGTTTGCAGGGTCACCAACACCTGGCCCAACATCTTTCCCGCGACATCGACCGTTTCATCGACAGATTTGGCCAGCTTGACGCCCCCCTTGAATCCAGAGGTAAAGGTTCCTTTGCCACGTCCTCCCGCGTGAATCTGGGACTTGACGACCACCAAGCCATGACCTGAAGAAAAAATGGCGCGGGCGGCCGCTTCGGCTTCCGCAACGGTCGTGCAGGGTTGACCCGCCGGAACGGCAACGCCGTATTGATGCAAAAGCTGTTTGGCTTGGTACTCGTGAATATTCATCGGCTAATGAGAAAGAGTCAGAAAGGTAAGTCAGTGAGGTGGGGCGGGCAACCCCATCTGGTCGTCCGAACAAGTTAGCGCTGATCAACAGGCACCCACTTCAGTCCAACGGGCCCGGTGTAAACGGACTGTGGGCGGATGAGTCGATTGTCGGCCAATTGTTCAAGGACATGAGCCGTCCATCCCGCCGTCCGGGCGATGGCGAAAATAGGGGTGAACAGGTCGGTGGGCAAACCCAGTGAGAAATAGACCGTGGCGCTGTAGAAGTCCACGTTCGCATGGAGCCCCTTCTTTTGGAGCATCAGCTCGGCGATGCGCTCGGACATTTGAATCCAGCGCGGATCACCCAATTTCGCTGAAAGCAATTGCGCCATGCGCTTCAAGTGCGGCGCTCGCGGGTCGAGTACCTTGTAGACCCGGTGGCCGATGCCCATGATTTTACGCTTGTTGGCCAGCTCGCCCTCGATAAAAGCGTCCACCTTGTCGACACTGCCAATCTCCTGAAGCATCTTGATCACCCCTTCATTGGCACCTCCGTGGAGGGGCCCCTTCAGCGTTCCGATGGCGGTCGTGATCGCCGAATACATGTCGCTCAGGGTGGCGATGGTCACCCGGGCGCTAAAGGTCGAGGCGTTCATGCCATGGTCGGCATGCAGGACATAGCAAACGTCCATCGTGTTGGTCATTTCGACCGAGGGACGAACACCATTGACCATCCACAAGAAATTCGCTGCTTCGCCCAGTTCAGGATCGGGCGCCACCAACGGCAGGCCCTGACGGGCACGATGAAAATAGGCAGTCAGCACCGGCACCTGGGCGATCAGCCGGAGAGCCTTCCGCCGCTGAGCGTCCATCGTGTCGTCGTCGGCCGTGGTATCGTAGCATCCCAAGGCACTCACTCCGGTCCGCAACGCGTGCATCGGAGGGCAGTTCTTGGGAAAACGGGTCACCAAATCGATAACGCCCTGCGGGAGCTCCCGATATCCCGCCAGAATCTGTTTGAACTGGGCGAGTTCCTGGGCACTGGGAAGATGGTTGTGCAACAGCAGGTGCACGACCTCCTCATAGGTGACATTGCCGGCCAATTCGTTGATGTCGTACCCACAATAAATCAACTGACCGATGTCACCCCGGACATCGCTCAACCGGGTATGCGCCGCGATCACCCCCTCAAGTCCCTTGGAAACGGTGGACGGAGATGGCGGGTTTTCAACGACAGTGGCGCTCATGTGAAAAATGGTGGGATCAGGACTTTGAATTCTCGGGAGAGTCTGCGAAGTGGGACCCGAAAGCGTCAACCGATTTCACCGGAATCCGGCGAGACATCCACATCGTCCATTCTCCAAAGCTCGATTTCATGGGCTCGACCCACAGGTACCTGGAGTGTACCCTCGAAGCAGTCGGAACGCCAACGCCGGGGGAAAACATCCAACTCAAATGAAAATATCGGTCGTCATTCCCGCGTACAACGAGGAGAAGTTGCTGCCGACTACCCTGGCCGCTGTGCGGACGGCCAATCGTAGCTGGGCGGACCGGGGATGGGATTCCGAGGTCATTGTCTGCAACAATAACTCGACGGACCGAACCGGCGAGGTTGCCGCAGCCGGTGGAGCCCGGGTGGTGTTCGAACCGGTCAATCAAATCGGTCGCGCCCGTAACACCGGGGCAGCCGCAGCCACGGGTGATTGGATTGTTTTTGTCGACGCCGATTCCCAGCCGTCCGCCGAATTATTTGCGGCAGCTGCCGGTGCCATCTCCAGCGGCAAGGTCCTTGCCGGTGGAACAACGATGAAGGTGGACTCCAACGCCTGGGATCTCAGGTGTATGCTTCAGGTCTGGAACCTCATCAGCCGAATCAACGGATGGATGGCCGGTGCCTTCATCTTTGTCGAAACGGCGGCCTTTCGACAACTGAAGGGCTTCAGCCCGGACCTGTTTGTTGGCGAGGAATTGGACCTGGCAAACCGATTGAAGTCGCTGGCCCGCTCGAAGGGACGAAGGATAGTGATTCTTCATTCCGCCCCGATGCTGACCTCGGCTCGAAAGACGGAGCTCTACACCCGGAAGGAACTCCTGCAGTTCTTCCTGCGCTTTATGGTTCGCCGCAAATCGACCCAAACCAATCGGGATGCCTGTAACGTCTGGTATGATGGTCGACGTTGAGTCACCAGCTCAAGGCCTTCAACCGGCGGGCCACTTCCTCGACGTTGGCTCGGCTGTTGAACGCGCTGACGCGGAACCAGCCTTCACCCTGGCTTCCAAAGCCGCTGCCGGGGGTGATCACCACGTGAGCCTCACCCAGTATCTTGTCGAACGCCTGCCAGCTGGAGTAACCGGACGGGGTTCCCACCCAGACATAGGGGGCGTTTACTCCGCCGAACACGGTCAAACCTGCCTCCCGGGCAGCCGCGACCAGTAGGGCGGCATTGCCGAGGTACCCCTCGACCAGTGCACGGACCTCCGCTTTCCCCTGTTCCGAGTAAAGGGCTTCCGCCGCCCGCTGGCTCAGATAGGAAACACCGTTGAACTTGGTGGTCATCCGACGCAGCCAAAGGGGATGCAGCGGGCGCAATTCCCCGGTGGAACTCCGGGCCAACAGGGACTTGGGGACGACGGTGTAGGCGCATCGGAGACCAGTAAATCCACCGTTTTTGGAAAAGCTCCGGAACTCAATGGCGCATTCCCGGGCACCCTCGATTTCATAAATGGAATGGGGAACACCCGGCTCCGTGATGTAGGCCTCGTAGGCCGCATCGAACAGGATCACCGCCTGGTGCTGAAGCGCATATCGAACCCAGGCTTCCAACTGGGGTCGCGTCGCCGCCGCCCCGGTGGGGTTATTGGGTGAACACAGGTAGATGATATCCACCGCCCCGGTCGGCGGTTCGGGCACAAACCCATTGGTGGCGGTGCACGGGAGATAATGGATGCCGGCATACGCCCCGCTCGCATCCGCCTCACCGGTGTGGCCAACCATGACGTTGGTGTCGACGTAGACCGGATACACGGGGTCCGGAACGGCAATCCGGTTCCCGTCACCAAAAATATCCAGAATCGCCCCGCAATCGCATTTGGAGCCGTCACTGACGAACACTTCGTCGTCGGCCACGTTCAACCCATGGCGACGGAAATCATTCTCCGCAATGGCATGCCGAAGCCACTCGTAGCCTTGTTCGGGTCCGTACCCGTGGAAGCTCTCCCGGACTCCCATCTCATCCACCGCCGTATGGAGGGCGCGAATTACAGCCGGAGGCAGCGGCTCGGTCACATCGCCGATTCCGCATCGAATCACCCGCGACGCCACGGTCGGGTTGGCCTCCACGAACGCACGCACCCGCCGACCAATTTCGGGAAACAGGTAACCGGCCTTCAGCTTTAAGTAGTTGTCGTTCAGGAGCGCCATTGTGCAGCCTACGATATCGATGGCACCGGACTGAGCAAGCCATTTACCTCTGTCCTGCGAACGGTCCTGCGGACTGCCTATTCGCTTCGCGTTGGCGGATGGATGGTTGTTTGGGACCGCCCCAACGGGGCAATAGGTGACAGCCCAGGGCAACGCCCTGGGAAAACGTCCCCATAGAATTTTACGAGCCCTGAAAGGGCGGAATCCAATCCCCTCGATCTTGCCATCCCTTTCAAAATGTCTTTTCCGCCACGGGACTCATTCGATCTCCGGGATGCTTCCTGGATCGCCCCTTCAGGGCTCAAAACACTCTTGAATACCCCACCCGGGGCGTTGCCCCGGGCTGTCTCATGAGGCCCCTTTGGGGCTGGAGAACGCCCATCGCCCGGCGTCCGACTGCAAGCTGGAGGCGTGGTTTCGAGGTCTCAGTCGGAGGTTGTACAGACGAACGGCCCGGGGTCCCAGCTCAGTGGGACACCCGGGCCATTTGAAGCCGCGGCGGCAGCGCCAGCGGTCAGGAGACGACGGCGTCTTCCGGCTTGGAGTCCTTGGACTGGGTGAAACTCAACTTGTCGCCATCCACAGTGACCCGGACAGGTTCATTCTCAACCAGGTTTCCCCGGAGAATTTCTTCGGCCAGAGGGTCCTCAAGGTATTTCTCCACCGAACGCCGCATGGGACGTGCCCCGTATTGGGGATCAAAGCCCTTTTCCACGAGGAACTCCCGGGCCTTGTCGTCGAGCACGACGGAGACACCGCGACGGGCGATGCGCTCGAGCACCTTGCGAACTTCGAGCTCGAGAATGAGAAGCAATTCCGCGCGTCCCAGCATCCGGAAAACGATGACTTCATCGAGCCGGTTGAGGAACTCGGGACGAAACGCCTTCTTGGCCTCGTCCATGGTCCGGCTGCGCATGGTTTCATAATCCGCTGCATCGCTGGCCCGCCCAAAACCCATGGTGGTCTGCTTGCGAAGGGTCTCTGAACCGACATTGGAGGTCAGAAGGACGATGGTGTTGCGGAAGTCCACAGCGCGTCCCAACGAATCGGTCAGTTTGCCTTCCTCCAAAATCTGGAGAAGCATGTTCATGACATCGGGGTGCGCCTTCTCGATTTCGTCGAACAACACGACGGAGTAAGGCTGACGACGCACCTTTTCAGTCAGCTGACCGCCCTCCTCGTAGCCCACATATCCGGGAGGCGAGCCCACCAGACGGCTGACGGTGAACTTCTCCATGTACTCGCTCATGTCGAGCTGGATGAGGGCATTGGTGCTCCCGAACATTTGTTCCGCCAGGGTGCGGGCCAACAGGGTCTTTCCGACCCCGGTGGGTCCCAGCAAGGCAAAACAACCGATCGGCCGCTTCGGGTCCTTGAGGTCGGCCCGAGCCCGGCGAAGTGCCTTGGCCAGGGAGCTGACAGCCTCGCGCTGTCCGATGACCACTTTGGCCAGTTCCGATTCCACCGCCAGCAGTTTGGCCGTGTCCGATTGCCCGATTCGTTGCAGGGGAATGCCAGTCCACTTGGAGACGACCTGAAGGATGTCATCGTCGGAGACGACAACCCGGCGTTCGTCCTTGATGGTTTTCCATTCAGCAACGACCTGTTCCAGGCGCTCTTTGGCAGCCTTTTCCTTGTCGCGAAGCTGGGCGGCCCCTTCGAAATCCTGGTCCTTGATCGCCTGTTCCTTGCGGGACTTGAGTTGCTCAATGTCCAACTCGAGATCCTTGATGTTGGGCGGGCGCTGCATGGCCGCAATGCGTGCCCGGGAGCCGGCCTCATCCATGACATCGATGGCCTTGTCGGGAAGATAGCGTGCGGTGATGTAGCGGTCGCTCAGCTTGACACAGGCGGTGATGGCCTCGGTGGTGAATTCGGCCTTGTGATGCTCCTCGTATTTCACCTTCAGGCCCTGAAGAATCAGGATCGCGTCGTCCACACTGGGCGGCTCGACTTTCACCGTCTGGAAGCGGCGCTCCAATGCCGAGTCCTTCTCAATGTACTTGCGATATTCGTTGAGCGTGGTTGCCCCGATGATCTGCAATTCACCCCGGGAGAGGGCGGGTTTGAAGATATTGGAGGCATCCATGGTGCCCTCGGCGGAACCGGCGCCCACGATGGTGTGGAGCTCATCAATAAACAGGATGACATTCCGGCTCTTGCGGATTTCGTCCATCACGGCCTTGATTCGCTCCTCGAACTGACCGCGGTATTTGGTTCCAGCCACCATCAACGCGAGATCCAGTGTGACCACCCGTTTCCCGGCCAGGATTTCAGGAACATTGCCCCGCGAGATTTCCTGGGCCAGTCCCTCAACGATGGCGGTCTTTCCGACACCGGCTTCTCCCAACAACACCGGGTTGTTTTTTGTCCGACGGCAAAGAATCTGGATGACCCGTTCAATTTCTCCCTGGCGGCCAATCACCGGGTCCATCTTGCCTTCCTTGGCCATCTCGGTGAGGTCCCGACCGAATGCTTTTAACGCCGGCGTTTTGACGGCTTTTTTGTCTTCGGGGGGCTTGCCCGCCTTGACGGGCTCACCGGAAGCTTCCGGCTCTTCGCCTTCGTTCTGAGCGAAACCGGGGTCAAGCTCCTTCAAGATTTCCTGCCGACATTGCTCGATGTCGATGTCGAGGTTCTTCAAGACCTTGGCGGCAACTCCGTCACCCTCACGCAGAAGGCCCAACAAGATGTGTTCCGTTCCAACGTAAGTGTGATTGAGAGCCTTTGCCTCCTTCGCCGCGAGGGACAAGACCTTCTTGACCCGGGGAGTGTAGGGGATATTGCCCGTGGACTTTCCTTCGCCTCCGCCCCTGACTTCCTTTTCGATCTCCTGTCGCACATTGTCGAGATCGAGGCCCATGCGTTGAAGCACGTTCACAGCGACCCCCTGCCCCAACTTGATCAAACCGAGAAGCAGATGCTCCGTTCCCACAAAATTGTGACTGAAACGGTCCGCTTCCTTGCGGGCCAGAGCAAGCACCTGCTGGGCTCGTGGCGTGAAATTGTTCAGATTTTCTTCAGGCATAAAAACGGGACGCCGGGTTCGGCACCGGGATGAAAAACCGGAACTTTCCGACAACGACTGGAATTTGTCCCCGCTGGCTGCGGGCGTCAAAAATACTTCGGGCGGATCCTCCGCTTCCCCGACCCACCCCCACGCTCATTCGCCCACCGGCGAGGCCCCCTGCTGGGGTATCCGAATTCCGCCGGGTCCGCGTCGCGGTTGCTGAACCGGAGTCGCCGTTGCGGGAGCTACCGGTGCGGTCACCTGGTCCTCGGGCAGAAGTGCGACCTGCCCAGTCTTCGAGTTGAAAACAAATTTCATTCCCGGCGGAGGAACCGGTGCCTCTCGCAGATAATGCTGGCTGACCAACTCATTGAAGTCGCGGGGATAGCGGTCCTCCATGGCCTGAAACTTTTGAATGGCCGATTGGAGCTCGACCATGTTGATGGTTTTCTCCGCGAACTTTTTGGCTTTGCCCTGGGCGGCAATGTAATCGAGGGGAGCGGTGATTGGGCTGTTGCCGGTCGCCGCAGTCGAAGTTGAATCAGACTTTTTGCACGCCGCGAGGCTTAGTACCCCGAGGAGCGGCCACAGACGGAGGGGCTTCATGTGAGAGAGTCTAGCCGAAGCGGGCTCAATTTGCCAACCTCCCGTGGATGTCGTGGTTCTATCGTCAGGTGGCACGCCCCCTTCTCTTTCTTCAAGATTCAGAATCGGTGCATCATCAGGTCCTGGGCGGATTGTCATGGGCGGCCAGGAATCGGTTGGTCTCGCGGGCGCTGGCCTCGTTTCAGGCCACACCGTCGCTGCCCGTGACGGCATTCGGATGCTCTTTTCCCAATCCCCTCGGCCTGGCAGCAGGCATGGACAAGCAGGGTGTCGCGGTCCCGGTGTGGGAGGCGTTGGGATTTGGTTTCTGCGAGCTGGGAGGCGTGACACAGCACGCTCAGCCAGGAAATCCGTTGCCCCGCATGTTCCGAGCCGTTCCCGACGAAGCGCTGATCAACCGAATGGGCTTCAATAACAACGGTGCCGATGATCTGGTGCGATGCCTGGCCGAATGGCGGACCTTGGGTAGATGGCCCCGGCACCCGGTGGGGATCAATTTAGGCAAATCTAAAATTACACCCCTCACAGAGGCGGCTTCGGACTATGCGGATTCCTTCACCAAGCTGTGGGCTCTGGCGGACTTTTTCGTGGTCAATGTGAGCTCGCCCAATACCCCCAATCTCCGCCAACTCCAGGACCGCGCCGCCCTCGAGGAAATTCTCCTTTCCCTTCAAGCCATCAATCAACGCCCGCATCCCACCACAGAAGGGTCGGGAGCACCTTCCCCAAAGCCCATCCTGGTCAAGGTCTCTCCCGATCTCAGCTGGGAAGCGCTGGATGATATCGTTTCCCTTGCTGGACCTTGTGGTCTGGCGGGAATTGTGGCAACGAACACAACCATCACCCGACCCGCTTCAACCCAACCGAAATTGGCGGTGATTTACGCCGAATCCGGAGGGCTCAGCGGACGCCCCTTGCGGCGGCGAAGCACCGACGTCATTCGCCATCTTTATCGCCAAACCGGGGGACGTCTCCCGATCATCGGCGTGGGTGGGATCAGCACGGTCGACGATGCCTGGGAGAAGGTCACTGCCGGGGCCAGTTTATTGCAAATCTACTCGAGCCTGGTTTACCATGGTCCCGGAATCGTTCCGGCTCTGGTTCGCGGGCTAAAGGAGCGTCTCGCGGGAGCTCCCTGGTCCTCGGTGGTCGGAAGCAGTGCACTGCAATGATGGCTTGGGGCGGGCATTCCGGCGGCCATCCGATGTTGCGCAGGCTCCCCCAGGTGCCCCCAGGTGCCCCACACGAACGCGATTAAGACAAAGTGCTTCTCTGCGCCCTCCGTGCCCTTTGAGGTTGGACTCCCGCTCACTGTCTAAAGGATTTACCACAGAGCTTCACAGAGAGCACAGAGAAAGGGAGATTGAGTGATGGGTCCGCTGGCCACACGTTCCAGCCGCAGGCAGTCTGAATCACGCCCACCGCCCGATTCAAATACAACCCATTGACCAAGAGTAACATCGGTAGGGCGAGGCTCCTGTCGAGCCGTGGCGGTCCGAACCACCTTCGGTGCCGCACCGATTTCGTAGTCGAGGTACCTTGAGAATGGGCGAGGTGATGATCCCCGCAATGATTTGGGACTTGCAGGAGCGCGTCCGAAGGAGGGACATCCAACGGAAGGACGCGCTCCTACCCATGGGTCAATGACGACTCCAACCAAACCGCTCGGTGAAGGGCCAGAAAACGAGCAGTTCTTTGCCGATCACCCGCTCCTGAGGAAACGAGGGGATTCCCCAGGCCCGAGAATCGGCGCTGTTCATGGTGTTGTCCCCAAAACAGACATATTGCCGGGGCGGAATGATATATTCGGCCGTTCCGTCTGGAAAGTTGAAGGAGTACGCGCTCCGACCAGCCAAGAGGCGGGAGGTCTTCTCATTGACATGCCCGGAGTAGTGGTCCGATTCCGGTGGTTTCGACGGATCAAAAGAATAGACCTTTTCGAAACCGTCGTCGTTGGTCGTCAGTTGGCGTCCGTCGATGTACACATGCCGGTCGTCACCAATCCGGACCTTCTCTCCTCCCAGGCCCACCAATCGTTTGATGTAATGAGTGTTCTCGGTCATTCCCGGATGGTTCTCCGAGCGGAAAACAATGGTCTCGCCACGCCGGGGATGTCGAAAATTGTAGGTCAGGCGTTCCACAAATAGGTGGTCCCCGGAGCGGAACTTGGTGGCAATGATACGGTCGCCCCGATGGAATTGGCGCGGATGGTATTGCCCCGTTCCATCGACCAAATCGAGGTAATTGGCGAGTTTATCGGGAACAAACCAGATTTTTTGCTGATGTCCCCCGATTTGAACTGTGGCAAATCCTAGGAAGGGAATTAGCGGGACCGATTTTGTTTCCGATACATTTTCCAGGACGCCATCGGCTTCGGATTCGGCATAGCAGTAGGCATCGCCCTTGATGAACAAATCCCAAATCCGCACCGGCCAGGAGGGAACGACTTCATCCTTTGTCCCCGCCAACTTGACCGCAGTGATGCCCCAGAACGTTGGTTGAGCGGAACCGGTGGGAATGACCATCGGTTGAACAAAAAACGCGCGACTGCCGAGAATCAAGACCGCGAGTTCAATGGCCATGATCAGGTAATCCCGCACGGCAGCGTGAGGATACCGAAGCAACCACTGGTCGGCGACCCGATGCAACTGCTCGGTCTCACTGAGAATTTCGGCTTTTGTCCCTGTCCGAAAGACCTTCTGGGCCCTCGCAATGGCCTGTTCCACCGCCTCGATGGCTTCCGGCCTGAGTTGGTCCCGTTGATTCTCAAGGACCTTGCGCACTGCATCCGCGAGTTCCCTACCCTTGCGATAAGGCCGGGACATCAGATGACGAATGAAATGGGAGAACATTATTGGACCTCCAGATGCGTTGGCGCTGGCAACAAACTAGGACTTCAAGACTTCGATGAAGGCTTCCTGCGGAATATTGACGGAGCCAATGGATTTCATCCGTTTTTTGCCTTCCTTCTGCTTTTCCAGGAGTTTGCGCTTACGTGAAATATCGCCGCCGTAGCACTTCGCGGTCACGTCCTTGCGCATGGCGCTGACCGATTCGCGAGCCACGACCTTGCCGCCGATGGCCGCCTGGATGGCCACCTGGAATTGCTGGCGGGGGATGACTTCCTTGAGCTTGGCGGCAATGGCCCGCCCGCGAGGTTCGGCCTTGCTACGATGAACCAGGCACGAGAAGGCATCCATCACTTCCCCATTCACCAACATGTCCAGTTTGACCATGTCGCTCGGTTCATCTCCATCGGGCTCGTAGTCCATGGAGCCGTAGCCGCGGGTGATCGATTTGATGCGGTCGTGGAAATCGATCACGATTTCATTCATCGGAAGGCGGCAGGTGAGCATCACCCGGCGTGAATCCAGCGTCTCGGTATTCTTCACCGTTCCCCGCTTCTCGGAGATCAGGGACATGATGTCGCCGATGTTGTCATTCGGACATATGACAAAGGCCTTCACGATCGGTTCAAAAATCTGATCGATATAGGTGACGTCGGGAAGGAAGGCCGGATTGTCGACACTCGACTCGACACCGTCCGTCTTGCGCACCCGGTAAACCACGCTTGGATAGGTGGCAATGATGTCCATCGCGAACTCGCGATGAAGCCGTTCCTGCACAATCTCCATGTGGAGAAGGCCCAAAAATCCGCATCGGAAGCCGAATCCCAGGGCAGCGGAGGTCTCGGTCTGAAAGGTGATGGCCGAATCGTTCAACTGCAATTTGGCAATGGCCTGTTTGAGGCCTTCGTAGTCCGCCGTATTGATCGGGTAGATGCCGCTGAAAACCATGGGGCGGACCTCCTGAAACCCGGGGAGAATGGCCGCCGGATTTCGGGCATCGAGAATGGTGTCGCCGACCTTGACCTCGCGTGGCGTCTTGATGTTGGCGGTGACGTACCCGGTCTCGCCGACGGTTAAAACGTCGCGCGTGTATGGCTTGGGGTTGAATGAACCGACCTCCTTGATTTCCGCCGTTTTGCTGGAGTTGGGCAGCTTGACCTGCATGCCGGGGCGAAGTTCTCCGGAGAAGACGCGCACCAAAATGACGACCCCCTTGTAGGTATCAAAGTAGGAATCGAAAATCAGCGCCTGCAAGGCAGTGCTCTTGGGGGCAGCGGGGGGAGGAATCCGGGCCACGATGGCTTCCAGGATATCCTCGATACCGATTCCCTCTTTGGCACTTGCCAGAATGGCTTCATCAGCCGGGATGGCGATGATTTCCTCCAACTGCTGTTTGGCCTGGGGAATATCGGCATGCGGCAGGTCAATCTTGTTGATGACCGGGATGATGTGCAGGTTCTGCTTCATCGCCAGGTGAACATTGGCGACGGTTTGCGCCTCCACTCCCTGGGCGGCGTCGATAATCAAGAGAGCACCCTCACAGGCACTCAGGCTTCGCGACACCTCGTAGGCAAAATCCACGTGTCCCGGGGTATCAATCAGGTTGAGCTCGTAGCGTTCGCCATTCTTGGCATTGTAATACATCGTGACCGGGTGCGCCTTGATGGTGATGCCTCGCTCCTTTTCCAGGTCCATGGCATCGAGGTGTTGTTCCTCGATGTCCCGGTCGGCAACCGTGCCAGTGCGTTGCAACAGTCGATCGGAAAGGGTCGTTTTCCCGTGGTCGATGTGGGCGATGATGCTAAAATTGCGAATGTGGTCAGTGTCCATGAGCCAGCCAGAGCCCGCCTACCATAGAGGTTTGGGGGCCAACGGGAAGTGGGATTTTCGGACGAACGAACCGACTACGGATCGGAGATTGACGAACCAGGAGTCCAAAACGGATTACTCAGACTCTGGGGCGACCGTGGCGGTTGACGCCCGGACTGCGGTTCCGAAATTCGGGGCGCGAAACTGGGCCAGAACGGCCCTGGCATCCTGGTCCCCATTACGTGCAAGAACTTGCAGCGCTTGAATTGCAGCCGGTGTCAACGCTTCGCCTTCACCCTCGGTCACCGGCGCAGATATAGAGCTTTCATTTCCCGCCAATCGGACGGCACCGCCCGCCGCGTTTCCCGGTCCATTGAATCCTCCCTGAGCCGCTCCACCGCCGACGGGAACTCCTGCCGCTGCAAAATAGCCCCCGGCGATTTGGTTTGGAACCGCCATGGGCACCCGGCGGGTCACATAAGAAATCCCGCCCCGGCGCTGCCCACCGGGGTTTCCACCGGTCGCCGTTCCATCCAAGGCCGCCTGCCCGTGGCACAGAGTCCAACCGAGCATGGAAGAGGCGGCGACAACCATCAGGCGACTGAGCTGCTTCATGGGGCAAAATTACGGGAATATTGATGAAGCGCAATCCGGGAAATAAAGGCCAGGCCCAATGGAGAGCGATTACTTGGTCAAAAAGAATCCGCGTTGTTTTTCGGAAATGGAGAGCCCCGCCTTCTCCATCACCAGGAGCATGTCCTCCCAGACCTTTCGTTTTTCTGACAGGCTCTGATTCCGGAGAAGGTAGGCGGGATGGTAGGTCGGCATCAGGGGAATTCCCCGATAACTGGTCCAAGATCCGCGCTGACGAGAAATATTCACCTCCATCTTGCCCAGGAGACCCTCCATGGCACTGACCCCGAGAGCGACCATGACCGCAGGTTGAATCAGGTTGATCTGTTCCTGAAGCCAGGGGATGCAGGTGGCAATTTCAACGGGTGTCGGTTTGCGATTGCCGCTCGTTTGACCAGGCGTATCGGGGCGACACTTGAGGATGTTGGCGATGTAGACGTCGGACCGGCTCAACCCCATGGCCTGAATGATCTTGGTCAGCAATTCCCCAGCCCGACCCACAAATGGCTCTCCCTGCTCGTCTTCATCCGCTCCGGGGGCCTCACCGACGAACAAAATTCGGGCATGCAAATTTCCGACTCCGAAGACGACTGACTTTCGAGACGTCGCCAGGTGCGAACATTTTTCGCAGGCCAGGACCTTGGTTCGCAGAACGTCGAACGCAGCCAGCCGGGCGGGGCCTGCCAGGGGTGGTGGAAGTGCTGCCAGGGAGGACGACGAACCCGCTGGGGCTGCTTGTGATGCTGAACTCCACCGCGCTGCCGCTGCGGCAGACCGGGGAGCCGCGGTCATCACTGGAACAGGCTTGGGTGGGGGTGGGTTCATCACCGCAGCGAGCCCCGCGCCACTTGATGTCCGAGGGGAAGTGGACCCCCTCGAAGGGGATTGCGGTTCAGGGGAGGATTTTCGGGCAGTTGGCACAAGGAGCCTCAGCGTTTCCGGCGATGCCGACACCGACCGAACGCCATGGCCGCGGAGGTTTTCCAGGTGGGCAATCGTGGCATCGAGCAGTTGAAGGTACTCGCTCACGACAGGAAGGTGACGAAATTGGCGAATAATCCAATCGCGGATTTTCGGGGACTTGGTCTGGGTGAATAGGGTGTCCAATGGAGCGACCCCAGAAAGCGATTGGAAGCTGCAGGAGCAACAAGGTGGAAGACGCGTTTCGCTGCTTTTTCTCCTTCTGCTGTCCGCAGCAGCCAGACTCCAGAAAGCAGCGGGACGCCGCTGCCACTCTTTTTTCACGGAGGGCTTACAATCGGGGAAGAGCCTTGGACGGTGACGCCTGGGCGGATAGTGTCGCCCGACACATGGCGACGTTGTTTCCCAAACCCGTGACCACCAATCAACGAATCACCCGTCTGGCGGTTGCCGTCCTGGTGGCCGATCAAGTTTCCAAGTGGATAGTCCTGAAGCTGTTGGGGCCCAACGAGGAATACCGGGTGATCGACGGCTTTTTCAAATTCGTTCACTGGCAAAATACCGGGGCGGCCTTTTCGATGTTCCGGCATAACAATGGCATCCTCGCCGTGATTTCCCTGGCGGCATTGATCGCCCTTTGGTTCTTCCGCAGGCATTTCGAAATTCACCGAATTCCCGGGCAAATCGCGATTGGGTTACTTCTGGGCGGCATTGCCGGGAACTTGATCGATCGAGTTCTTCCTCCACGGCAGCACGTGATCGATTTTCTCTATTTCCATCTTCACCCGAGAGGCGGCGGGGAATTGGGGTTCCCGGCCTTCAATCTGGCGGATAGTGCCATTTGTATTGGAGTCGGGCTGCTCATCATCCTTTCCTGGTCCTCGGGGCTGACCCCAACTCCCACCGAGGGCAGAGCCTCGGAGACCCCACAGACGTGACAAACCCGATCATTCTCGCCGGTCCGACCGGTGTCGGAAAGACGGCAGTGGCCATCGCCCTGGCGATGGAGTTGGATGGAGAAGTCCTCTCTGTCGATTCGATGCAGGTCTATCGCGGTCTCGATATCGGGACTGCCAAGCCAACATTGGAGGAACGGGCTGGAATTCCCCATCATTTGATCGACGTGATCGACCTCGATCAATCGTTCGATGCAGCTCGATTTGTATCCGAAGCCGGTCTCCGCCTCGATGAGATCGCGTCCCGCGAACGGCTTCCCATTCTCTGCGGTGGCACCGGATTGTACTTCAATGCCTGGCTGAATGGGTTGGGGTCCTCTCCCGCCCCCGATCCTCAACTTCGAGTGGAGTTGGAAGCGTTGCCCCTGCCCGAGTTGCTGGACGAATTGGCACGAAAAGACCCCGTTACCTTTGACCAAATTGACCTGGAGAACCGGCGGCGTGTCGTTCGTGCGGTCGAGGTCATTCGTCTGACCGGAAAGCCATTTTCCATTCAACGGGCCAGCTGGCCGGAACGCGCACCTGCCCTGGCTGGACGAAGTTTTGGCCTTCGACGGTCACGGGAAGACCTTCACAGGCGCATCCGTCGTCGAGTGGAAGCCATGTTCAAAGCGGGACTTATCGAAGAAACACGACAGTTGTTGGACCGCGGCCTGATGACAAACCGGACGGCCCAGCAGGCCATCGGCTACCGGCAGGTGATCGAGCATCTCGAGGGCCAGCGCGGACGATTGGAAACCATCGAACTGGTCCAGACACGGACGCGCCAGTTTTCAAAACGCCAGCACACCTGGTTTGAAAATCAATTGGACCTGGACTGGCTGGAGGTCCCCGAAGATGAACCCCCAACCACTACCGCCGAGCGTATTGTCCTGCGATTGGGTGAATCACGGTGATACGGAGAGCCGTTGCTCTTCTGAACCACGGTTGAGCAGGACCCCCTGCTCCTTGTAGGCCTGAAGCACGAAGTGGGTCGCAGTCGACAAGACGCCTGGAAGCACGGCCAATCGTTCCGAAACAAAGGCTGCCACCTCTCGCAGATTGGCTCCCTCGACCTCCACCAGAAGGTCATATCCCCCCGACATCAGATGGCAGGACCGAACTTCAGGATGAAGGGCAATCCTCCCGGCAAAATTGTCAAAGCCGCCCCCGCGCTCGGGCGTAATCCGCACCTCGATCATCGCACGAACTCGGTCGTTGCCCAGCCGCGCCTCGTTCAGGACTGCTCGGTACCCCAGGAGGATGCGATCGTCCGCAAGTTGGCGCAGTTGCTCGCGAACCTCCCCTTCGCTCCAACCCAGCATTTTGGCCAGATCACCCGGCAGTAAAGAAGGGTCAGCCACCAACAGCTTGAGAATTTCGTTCACACGGGTGAGCACAACAAATTCCCGGCCCGGACGAAATCCGATTCTTGCAAAATCCCTTCCCAACAAAATTCTTCAGTTGGAAGAGTTTTGTAAGAGGAGACATGGACAATTAAAGACAATAAATCCAGAAGTCTGCTTTTCGGTGGCCCGTTCACCTTTCTAGCGAAAGGTGACCTCGACTCCTGAAAAGCCCGAAGCCCGACCTAAAGCCACCAACTGGGAACGTGCCCGGTCCTCGGCCTCCTGAAGAATTCCAGCGGCCCGGGCGGCCCGGCGGATTTCATCGACCGCCTGCCGACGCGCCTCTTGTTCCATTTCTTGATCGAACGACCTCAGGACCCCGGTGGACCGCTCAATGACTTCGGTTTGCTGTTCATCCAGGTAGACATCGAATACCTGAGGTTTAGGAAGGACCACCCGCAAATTGCCTTCGCGGACGGACACGTCCTCTGGTCGAAGTTTGTGGAGGTCGACCCCGGCCTTGGCAATGCCATGGGCGAGCATGAGGAGACGATTTTGCCCGTACCATTTCACATCGTCCATGCGGATGACCTTTTCGAGAACGAACTTCACGGTCACCAATTGGGCCAGGGACTGAATCTCGGTCACGACGGTTGCCGTGTTGGCCAAGCCGGGCCGGGAACCGTCACGCCCCAATCGACCGACAAGGAATCCGACACCGAGCCCGATGAAGCCGAGAGCGATGATGCCCAAAACAAATCCCAACCCGGCAAAAATTCCCGGGCGAAATCCAGTGCGTTCCAGCGGCGGCATGATGGGGTTTTAGCTGGACGGCGGACGACGTGCAACCCAGTTGCAATTCCATTGCCGTGCAATTGCGAATGCAAGGTCATGGAATGAAAAATGCGGCCGGACCGCAAGGTACCGACCGCATTTAAATGATAAACCCGGGCAGCAGTCAGAGGATGACTACGTGCCCGGGGGAATTTTCAGAATCAGTTCTGTAGGACTATGTGGAGTTTCCCGGACGATGAACTAAGCCGACCGGAAATTTTGTTGAGACAGACTGCTTTGCCACTAGAAACCAAGGGGTCTTTAGCCAGCTGTCAGCCTATCCCGAAAACTTCGTCCCGAATAACCACTTGCAACCTATAAACTTCGTCGACCGGATGTCAAGCGTGTTCAAGGTTTTTCCATTCCCTCAACCCATGTTGCAATCAAAGAACACCTACCGCTTAGCATTTTCGACGCCAACATTTCGAAAAATGTTCACTGTTTTTGAAAAAATCATGTTTTGACCTTTAACCTTGCGCGCTCCGGTGGATTCTCGATTTATCACACCCGATGTCATCCTGGCTTATCAATGCTCTCCTGGGCCTGGTCGAAGGGCTTACCGAATTTCTCCCCATTTCCTCGACCGGACACCTTCTGCTGACCGAGCGGCTTCTCCATGTTCAACGAAGCGAAGTGTTCAACGTCGTGATTCAGACGGGAGCGGTGGTCGCCGTTCTGGCGGTCTTTACCCGCCAGGTAAAGGACCTGATCGTCAATATCGGCGCACCGACCCAACGCGACTATATCCTCAAGCTGCTCCTGGCGTTTGGCATCACCGCCGTGGGAGGAATCGCCCTCAAGAAGCTCGGGATGACTTTGCCCAAGGAGATGGCCCCGGTCGCTTACGCAACGCTTGTGGGCGGAGTTCTCTTTCTGTTGGTCGAGTATTGGCTGAAGGGTCGAACCGGCACGGAAACGATCACCTGGACCCTGGCGGTTGCGTTTGGAGTCGGTCAATTGTTGGCGGCGGCCTTTCCCGGTGCCTCACGGTCCGGAACGACCATTCTGATTGCCCTCGTGCTGGGGCTTTCCCGTCCGGCGGCGACGCAGTTTTCCTTCCTACTCGGAATTCCGACTCTTCTGGCTGCGGGAGCCAAGGAACTCTTGGATGCGGTCAAATCGCATGCCGAGCATGAACCGTGGGTCGACATCCTTTTTGCCACTGTGGTGGCTGCCGCCTCGGCATTCCTGGTGGTGCGCTGGTTCCTTGGTTACATCCGAACCCACACCTTTAACCCATTCGGTTGGTATCGGATCATTCTCGGTATAGCCGTAATCGCCTGGCTGACTTAAGGAGCAGGTTCCTGCTTGGTGGTTCCGTCCAGGTTTCGTAGTCTCGGATTGAGTGATTTCAACGCCCGCCCTCATTACCGCCCGCGAAATTCTTGTCGCACACAATGATCGAGTCCTTTTGGACCATGCCACTTTGTCTCTGGCCAGTGGAGACAGAACAGGGCTTGTGGGACGCAATGGGGCGGGTAAATCGACGTTCCTTCGAATTCTGGCGGGCGAATTGGTCCCGGACTCCGGCGAGATTATCCGCACCAAGGGCACGGTGGTGGGTTACCTTCCCCAAGCATTCGCCCTGGATGCCTCAAAAACGGTCTACGAGAGCGTCCGGGAAGGGGGCAAAGTGGTGCTCGACCTCATCCATGAATACGAAAACCTGCCCGGGCACACCCGGCGGCACGAGGAACTGGAAGAGCGCATCGCCACACTGGATGGATGGAACCTGGATACCCGAATCCGCACCGCATTGAACCAGTTGGGCTGCCCTCAGGATGATCGCCTGATCGGACCGCTTTCTGGTGGTGAACGTCGACGTGTGGCACTGGCCCGAGCCTTGGTCAGTCAACCGGATGTCCTGATCCTGGATGAACCGACCAACCATCTGGACACCGATTCGGTCGAATGGATTACCAACTTCCTGGCAGATTATCCGGGGGCCCTCCTCGTGGTCACGCACGACCGCCATTTTCTCGACCAGGTGGCCACCAGCCTGGTGGAGCTAAGAAACGGGGTCTTCGAGCGCTACGAGGGAAACTACACCGATTACCTGGTGGCCCGGGCGGAAAAGTTGGCGACGGAAGGGCTGGTTGAGCACAAGCGGCAGATGTTCCTTCAGCGGGAACTCGCCTGGGTCCGCCGCCGCCCCAAGGCACAAACCAGCAAATCCAAGGCCCGATTGGACCGTTACTTCGACGCGGAAGCCGCAGGTCCGCCAGAGGTCGAAACCAATTTGGAATTGGTGATCCCCCCGCCTCCCCAGCTGGGTAACCGGGTTGCCGAGCTGATCAACGTCGGCATGGAGTTTGGTGGACGCTGGTTGTTCCGGGGACTCAACCTGAATTTCGCAGGAGGGACGCGCCTCGGTATTACCGGACGGAACGGTCTGGGGAAATCGACGCTTCTCCGGTTGGTTCTGGGCCATTTCCCACCCTCCGAAGGCGAGGTCCGTATTGGTCAATTGACCAAGTTCAATTTTGTCGATCAAGACCGGCTTCAGTTGCGGGAGGACCGGACCGTTCTGGACGAGGTCAGCGATGGACCGGAATGGGTTCAATGGGGCGAGGACCAGCTGAGTCTGCGGGGATACCTCCGGCGATTTCTCTTTCCCGAGGACCGGATGATGACTCCGGTCAAATACCTCAGCGGAGGTGAGCGGAGCCGATTGCTGTTGGCCAAAGTCCTCAAGCGGGGCGGGAATTTCCTCATTTTGGACGAACCGACCAACGACTTGGACCTTCCCACCTTGCGCGTGCTGGAAGAGGCCCTGGAGACCTTTCCGGGCTGTGTGCTGGTGGTCAGCCATGACCGGTATTTTCTCAACCGGGTCTGCACCGGCATCGTTGCCTTTGAAGGGGAGGGCCGGGTGGTCTTGAGCGAGGGCAATTACGACTATTACCTGGAAAAAAAACGTCGGGCGGCAACTCCGGCATCGAAATCCGGTAGTTCCAAATCGGTCGTCTCCTCGGCACCACCCGTTTCAGCTATGGTGGCTCCTGCCGCAGCTCCTGCCGCACCTGCCGTCTCGGCTCCCCGTGCCCGAAAAATGACTTTCAAGGAACAACAGGAATGGCAGGGAATTGAGGCGGCCATCCAACGGACCGACGACAAGGTGGCAGAATTGGAGGCCCGTCTTGTCTCACCCGAGTTCCTCAAATCGGGTGGTGTGGCCATCAAGGAGGGGATGGTCGAACTGGAGTCCGCCAAAGCGGAGGCAGCCCGCCTCTACAGTCGATGGGAAATTCTGGATGCCCTCAGCCGGGCCGCAAACTGACACCCGGTTCCATTTGCGCAGCGCGTCTTAATGGTCGAAAGCTCAGGCAAAATGAAATCGAGCTCCCATCCCACATTGTTTGACGCCATTCACCTCGGCGCCTGGGATTTGCCCCATCGCATCCTCATGGCTCCCCTCACCCGATGTCGTGCGAGTGAAGGCCATGTTCCCAACGACCTCAACGCCGAGTACTATGCGCAAAGGGCTTCGGCAGGACTCATCATCAGCGAGGCAACCTCGGTGTCTCCGCAAGGTTACGGCTACCCCAGCACTCCCGGAATCCATACGAACGCCCAGGTTGAGGGATGGAAAAAGGTGACCAAGGCGGTCCACGACCTTGGCGGAAAAATAGTACTGCAGCTGTGGCATGTGGGTCGGATTTCGCACCCCTCTTTCCAGCCGAACGGCGGCCAACCGGTGGCCCCCTCTGCCATCGCGCCGCGCGGCCAGATATTCACCGGGACCGCCCTCGTGCCCTACACGGTCCCGCGGGCCCTCGAAACGTCAGAAATACCAGGAATCATCGCGGAATACGTGGACGGTGCGAAAAGGGCGCGGGCAGCCGGGTTCGACGGAGTGGAAATCCACAACGCCAACGGTTACCTGCTCGACCAGTTTCTCCGGGACGGGACCAACCATCGTACGGATGGCTACGGCGGCAGCCTCGCGGGCAGGGCTCGACTCACTCTCGAGGTGACCGAAGCCGTGGTCGGTGTCTGGGGGGCGGATCGAGTGGGCATCCGCTTTTCGCCGAGTGGCGTTTTCAATGACATGCGGGATTCCAATCCGCTGGAGACATTCACATATGTGCTCAAGGCCCTCAGCCCCCTGGGATTGGCCTACGCCCATGTCACCCAGGTGACGGCGCAGGATTTGGCCCACGGAGCCGTCGCTGGCGTTGGCCCCAAGGAACTTCGCCCGGCGTTTAAGGGCGCTGTGGTCAGCGCGGGTGGATTTACACAGGAGACCGGCAATCGTGCTTTGGCTGAAGGGTGGGCCGATGCCATCGCCTTTGGCGTTCCTTTTCTGGCCAACCCCGACCTCCCTGAACGCTTCCGGAGAAACGCTCCGCTCAATGTTCCCGATGAAGCCACCTTTTACGCTCCCGGGGCGAAAGGTTACACGGACTATCCCCGTCTGGCGGATTGAGCTGACCCATGACCAATGGCTTGGGCTGCGGCCCACCCGCTCGACCAAGCCCATTGAAAATTGTAGCCTCCGAGCCAGCCGGTGACGTCGACGGCCTCGCCAATAAAGTACAGTCCCGGCCGTTTGTGAGATTCCATGGTCTTGGACGAGAGTTCGGCCGTGTCCACCCCTCCGAGGGTGACTTCGGCTTTTTCGTAGCCTTCGTCGCCGGCAGGTTGTATTCCCCAGGCTTCGAGGCGGAGCTTGAGTGCGTTTAAATCGCGCTGAGGCCATTGAGCCAGAGGTCGTCCGTCGGGAAATTCCGCGGCAACAATGGTCGCCAGTCGCTCGGGAATTTTCTGCCGAAGGATGGCCTTGACCTCACGCCCCGTTTCCCGTCCGGCTCGAAGCAACTCTTCGGCATTCGTTTCCGGCATCAGATTCAAGTGGATGGAATGACCCGCCTGTCGATAACTGGAAATTTGGAGGATGGCAGGCCCGCTCAACCCACGATGGGTGAACAACAAGTTTTCCCGGAACGAGGGCAGACCGTTTCCCGCCGAGGCAATGCAATCGACGGAAAGTCCGCTCAGGGAGGCGAAACGACGCAGGTCTTGCGGCATCCAGGTCAGGGGCACCAACCCCGCCCGTGGAGGAATGACGTTGAGCCCAAATTGCGAGGCCAAGCGATACGCCCACGGGCTCACACCCAGCTTCGGAAATGAGAGACCTCCGGTCGCAACCACCAACGCCGGAGCAGTGTGAACACCCTGGACCGTCGTCAGTTCGAATCGCAGGAGCTCCTGATTCCAAACCACACCCTCCGGAGGGCAGGATGTAAAAATCCGAACCGAACCTGCATCACATTCGGCCAGCAGCAGCTCGACAATTTGCCTTGAGCTCTGGTCGCAGAACAATTGGCCCAGTTTCTTTTCATGCCAGGCAATGCCGTGGCGGTCCACGAGACTTATAAAGTCTTGGGAGGTAAAGCGTGCGAGGGCCGATTTGACGAAGTGCGGGCTGCCGCTGGTCAGGTAGTTGGCAGCAGAGGCGCCCAGATTGGTGAAGTTGCAGCGACCGCCACCTGAAATGAGAATCTTACTTCCCACGCGGGATTGCTGCTCAAACACCGCCACCCGACTTCCCAACTGACCCAGGTGTGCCGCGCAGAACAATCCCGCCGCTCCCCCGCCCACCACGATGACATCCCAATCCACCTACCCAGCATTGCCCGCGAGAGGTGCCACGGACATCAAAATCGGTGGCGGTTAGCGGCCCACCAACCAGGCACTCACCTGAGCGGCTTGCGGATGCTGTGGTCTAAGAGCCAGGACCCGCTCGTAGTGGGCCCGGGCCCGGGTGGGCTCGCCCAATTTGTTCGCGTACAGGCCGGCCACAGCCAGGTGCACATCGGCGTCATCGGGCTGAAGCTGAAGAAAGGTCTCCAATTCCTCGGCGGCATCGGCAGGAAAATCCCGTTGAACCAACGCCGCCGCAAAGACACGGTGCGCGGATGCCGACAGGGGGTCCGACAATACCGAAGCCTCGGCCGCTTGGACCGCCGTCGCGGTATCTCCCAGGTTCATCGCGACAACCGCCAGATTGTACTGCGCTGGATAAAAAGTGGGGTCGGCTGCCACCGCCTGTCGATACGCGGCAAGTGCACCCAACCGGTTCCCGGCATCCCAGGCATCGGAACCGTCCGCGAACCTGGCCTCAGCTCCGGCACGGTCGCCGGCAACCAACCCGCTGGCGTACGCCCGAGGATAACGCCGAATCTCGGGCCGTGGTGCTTTTCCCGTGGGAGGAAGGGACCGCACCGGAGGCACGACTGCTGCGGGCGCTGGTTCATAAACCGGCCCCCGGGAGGCGACTTCGTCACCGGAGCGGCCAAACCAACGTCGGGGATTCCCCCATCGTACGGGATTCAAACGCGACCAAAATCCCGGCTTCTCGGAAGCCCCGTTGGAGGTGGGGGCGGAGACTTTAGATTCAGCCAGGCTTGGGCTGGAAACGGTCGTGGGGGGTGGATTCGAACCAACTTCCGCCCGGTGAGGGGTTTCCACAGGCGGACTTTGGGGCTGGGTCTCGGGCAGTCGTGCCACCCCTGGAGCCGCACGCAAGGGCGGATGCTCAAGAATTCGCACGATCTCGGCAGGGGTAACCGGATTCGTCTCGAGGACATTCGTTGCCCGTTGTGGAGTGCGATCCACCGCGGTCAAGGAAGAGGGGAGGTCTTGGGGAGAATTGGAAACAGAAAGGGAGACTTTTCTCGGTGGGGAACCTGCTGGGCGACTGGCATTGGTCGAAACCGTTTGAAAATCACTCGCGGAGATGCCAGCCACACTCCTTTCTGGCTTCGGGCCATCCACCGCGGCTGGCGGTGGATGAGGAACCGCAGGACTGGCAGGTCCAACCGAGGGAAGCACGGGGACCGACGCATTCGTGCCGCTGACGCGTGGTGGATCACCCGCCCGCCGCGGATCAGAAACCGGGGTCGGTGATGGAGCCGCCTCCAAATCCCGGATGAGATTTCGAATCGCATCCGCATTGGGAGCCGTCGGCACCAAATTCAAATAGTTCCGATAGAGTCCGGCGGCAGCCTTTCGGTCATTGAATTGCTGTTGGCTTAAAACCGCCAGGTTATACAGAGCGGACGGATGGCGCGGATTAAGATAAACGGCATAGCCCAGGTTCTGTCGGGCCTCCGCAAAATGTCGGCGGGAAATTTCGACCAATCCCAGCAGGTTCCAGACATCGGGATTTCGCGCGTCTAGCTTTGCCGCAACGGCAAGGCTGCGTTGGGCCTGGTCAAATGCCCGATTATGCCACTGGGCTTCGCCGAGCAAACGCCAGGCCACCGGATTCCCCTGATTGGCTTCAACCGCAAGAAACGCCCGGAACGATCGCTCCACTTCCAGCCACTCGCCCTGTTCGGAAAAGAGGAGTCCCAGGTTAAAATGCGCCTGGGCAAAATTGCGGTCCTCCTTGAGCGCCTGCAAATACGCACGCTGCGCTTCCAGAGAATGCCCGGAACCGTGATAGGCCAACCCAAGCACATTCCAAACCCTCGGCTCACTCGCCATGTCTGCGGCCGCCTGTTGAAGAAGTGGAATAGCCTCGGCAAATTTCCCAGCCCGTTGAAGCTCATCACCCCGTCGGAGTGCCTCCACGCCATGCGGCTGGCAACCGGCCAAGAGCATTAGAGCTAGAGCCATGACGGACCGGGCGGGGCAAGAACGCATTCCCTGCGTGGTAACTGTGAGCCAGCGATGCGTCAAGGAGCGGTGAAGGTGAACCGGAATTCTGACTACCGCCGACGCACCAATGGCGAAGTTATCTGGAAACGACAAAACCCGATTCGGAGAAATACCTGTGCACAGTTGTTTTCGCTTCTAGATATAAGCATTTTTCCTAAGACATTTTACCAGCACTCGGAACAGACACCGTTCAGCGGGATACATCCTGTCCCGGGCCTGGAACTACTTCCCAAGTCACCCCCTTGGTTATCCGGCCCAGGGACGACTCGATACCACAAGGATAATCCCAAGTCCACACAGTCGCTTTGACTGCCCGGTCCAAAAGTTACTTTCGGATGACACGCGCGGCACGCGAATTGCAGAATGATTGGACGCGGATGGTCGCGGTCATCCGATGAGGTCCCAAATCATCTATGATGTAATATACTCAATAACAGATTGTTGCGTGTGTTCAAAGGATGAAATACCGGTCCATCCAGATGGCCGAAAATCAGTTGCTTGAGTGTCCCGCGTCCACCCGGCTTTCGCAGGACCACCGTGGTTTTGCGCTTGGCATTTTCAACGCAGATCAGTGTAGTTCCGCTGGAAGCAAGCCCGCGGAATCTCGAAATATCCCACCAGTGGCTGATTTTTTTTGCCAATTGCATAGCTCCTCAGGCCATTCGCCTTACGTACTTATATTGCCTAAAGACGCCGGGGCATGCCGTCAAATCTCAACAACCGAAGCCAACTTACGAACTAGGGTTTCCTCCTATTGTTTTTAGTGTTTTTCCTCAATAGCGTTACCTGCTATGAAATTCAACATGCGTCGTATTGTTGCCTGGACGGTTTTACTCGGATTGTCACAGCTCTTCGCCAGTGCGCCGGACTCAATTCCATCGGGCCTTGCTCGATCCTTGGTCGTCTCACCTAGTCTGATTCCAATCGTGTTGCCATATCCCGGACCAGCTCAAACGCCGATGCCCGGTGTTGACGCAGATTTCGGACAATACAGCCCTGCACTCATTTTGGTTCCGATCAATGGGACACCCCTTCCACCACCCGGCAGCATCACGTTGTCCCTCTCTCCCACAAATGCCTCCGTCAAAACCGGAGACGCTTTCCGCTTCACTTGGGCCATCACCAATACCTTTAACGGTCTCACTGGGACTCAATGGTCGGCCAACGGGGTGGTGGAAGGAGATGCGACCAATGGCTTGATCCACTACGGCAACTACAACGCGCCAACCAACATCCCGGCGAACAACCCAATTAAGATCACCGTTTCGTCGACCGCAGATCCGACCATCACGGCCACCTCTTGGATCACGCTCACCAACCCCATCGTGGTGCCACCTCCCGGCAGCATCACCCTTTCCATCTCACCCACGAATGTTTCGTTCCTGACCGGAACTGCCTTTCACTTCAATTCGGTCATCACCAACACCTTTAACGGAATCATGGATGTTCAATGGTCCGTCAACGGGGTGGTGAATGGCGATGCGACCAATGGCTTAATCCACTATGGCAACTACAACGCACCGACCAGCATTCCCCCGATCAACCCGATTCGTATCACCGTGGCGTCGACCGTGGATCCCAAGGTCGTCGCGACGGCGTGGGTGACTCTCACCAATCTGCCCCCACCACCTCCCGTCACGATGACCTTGTCCCCGACCAATTCAACCATCAGACTGGGAGATTCAATCCAATTCAGCCGGGTCTTGAGCAACACGGGGAACTGGGGACTGACATGGACGATCAACGGGGTCCCCGGGGGCAACTCCAGCGTCGGAACGGTAGTCAGCAATATGTATACGGCCCCTCTGGTGATGCCGCCGTCGCAGGCGGTAACCCTGGTGGCGACCAGTCAGGCGGACCCGACGGTCACTGCGACTGCCACCGTCAATCTTCAATTCCCTATTCCCGACATCAATTCTTCCACCCCGAGCCCGATCACCTTTGGACATCACAACATTGTTTTGACCGGCACGGGATTCGTCCCACAGACGATTATTCGGGATTATTTGGGAACAGCCCTATCCTCGACATGGTTATCCCCCACGCAAATGGTGGTGACGGTCGATCTTCCCCCCACGCTGACCCGCTTCACCTCGTTTCAGGCGGCTAATCCCAACCCATACCTAACCCTGTCGTCATGGTTCAACGTTCCGACCATTTCCGACGGAACCAACATGACCTTTTTGGCTGCGGCACGACTCCTGGAACAAGCCACTTGGGGCCCCGATGCCACCAACATCCATAATCTGCAAAAGGTGGGCTTTGGAACATGGTGGAATCAGCAATTGGCGGCACCCCCTTCCACTTATTTTGACGACACCAACTTCCCTTACGATCTGACCGCCCTGCAGATTCAGTTTGTCAGCAACGCATTGACCGCATCGGATCAGCTCCGGCAACGGGTCGCCTTTGCCCTTTCCGGATTCATCGTGGTTTCGGGTGTTAAAGAAGGGACCGGAGACAAATTCGCCCCATATATCAATATTTTAAGCAAGGATGCCCTCGGCTCCTATTCGAAATTGCTGACCGACATTTCGCTGTGCCCCTCCATGGCGATGTACCTCGACATGGCCGATAACGACAAGGCCAATCCGGCCTTGGGATCTGTCCCCAACGAAAATTTTGCCCGCGAGTTGATGCAATTATTCAGCGTCGGTCCGGTGGTATTAAACCCGGATGGGACTATTCGGTATGATTCCAAAGGGGTTCAGATGCCGCTGTATGGACCCGAAGTGATTCCACAAATGGCCAAGGTTTTTACGGGTTGGACCTACCCCGGAGTTCCCGACCCGATCACCGGACATAGTCCCAAGAACTTCAATGGCATCATGCAAGCGGTGGAGCAAAACCATGACACCAACTCGAAAACCATTCTCGGGGGTGTCGTTTTGCCGGCAGGACAGACTGCGCGTCAGGATTTGGACGCCACCATCGCCACGTTGGTCAACCATCCCAATTGCGCCCCTTATGTCGCCTTTCGCCTGATTCAACACCTTATAACCGCCAATCCCACCCCAGCTTACGTCCGGCGAGTCGCAACGGTCTTCAGTCAAACAAAAGGGGACTTGAGCGCCGTGGTTTTGGCGATTCTAACCGATACTGAGGCACGTCAGGGCGATAATCCTCTTTATGTGCCATCCACGAATTCCGGCCATCTGAGTGAACCGGTTTTGTTCACGCTTGCGAGCATTCGTGGCCTGGGAGCTCAACCTCCACCGGGATGGGTGTTGTCGCGATTCACAGCCAATATGGGACAAAAACTTTTTTATCCTCCGAGCGTTTTCGGCTACTATTCCCCGTATTTTCGCACCGATACTGGGCTGATTAGTCCGGAGTTCCAAACCTTGTCCCAACCCGCATCGCTTTACCGGTTGAATTTCATCAACAGCCTGGTATACACCGGTTTGAATGGATATGCTCTGGTGCCCTTTAGCAATTACATTCCCCTGGCGTATGACCCCCCATCCATGATCCAGGCCATTAACAATCAGTTTTTCTATGGGCAATTGCCGTCCGCAGTCTCGGACGTTATTCAGACGGCTATTGCCGGAGGGCCGAACATCAGCGCCTCGATTCAGAACAGCATTTATCTGGCATTATCATCCAACTTCTTTCAAATTCTATATTAATTCTGAACCACCAAAACACCATGAACTCCATTTCACGCCGCTCCCTCCTCCAATTGGGTATGGGCACTTTGGGATATTTCAGCACCGGCGGTCGCCTGGGGCGGATTGGACGACTCGCCGCTCAAGCGACGACCACCGCTCCGGATTACAAAGCCCTGGTCTGCATCTTTCTGGCCGGGGGTAACGATGCCAATAACCTCATTGTACCGCTCCAGACTTTGTTGCAGACCTATTCAAGTTACAGCGCGGTGCGTGGTCCCGGATTCGGCGTCGACTCCAGTCAACTTCTTCCCATCGTCACCAGGAACGGCGATCAATATGGGCTTCATCCCCAACTTGCCCCGCTCGTTCCACTTTACAAACAGGGGGACCTGGCGGTGGTGGCCAACGTTGGCACTCTTTTCCAACCCTCCACGGCCGCCCAAGTCATCGCCGGGTCGGTGCTGGTTCCGTCCAATCTGTATTCCCATTCCGACCAGCAAAGCCAGTGGCAAAGCGCGCAAACCAGGACACCGTCGGCAAGCGGATGGGGCGGTCGTGTCGCCGACCTCCTTCAATCGAGTAACTCCACAGCCACGGTCCCTGCAGGAATTTCACTGGCAGGAAACAACCTCTTTCTCAGTGGCATCACCACCTCGAGCGGCCAAATGGGCTCAGCGCTACTGACGGTGGATGGTGCTGACGGAAGCTTCCGCGATGCAGGTCAGCAAAAGCTGCTATCCCTTTCCAGCGGACTGTCGCTCATTCAAAGCGCCAACCTGACCGCGAAACAGGCCATCACGTTTAACACGGCGGTGACCTCTGCTCTTTCGACCGGAGCAAGTCTCACAACCGTGTTTCCCAGCACCGTCCTCGGAAATCAACTTTTTCAGGTCGCCCAATTGATCAAGGCGCGGGCCGCTCTGGGTGTCAATCGGCAGATTTTTTATGTGAACATGGGCGGCTTCGATTTGCATAGTTTTCAGACAGCCAACGAGTCGGTCAATTTCCCGCAATTGGCCCAAGCCCTGGCTGCCTTCTACAACGCGATGGTTGAATTGGGAACGCTCAATAACGTGGTCGCCTTCACGGAATCCGAATTTGGTCGAACTCTGCAGCCCAATACCACCGGCGGCACCGATCATGCCTGGGGCAGCCACCACCTGGTTCTGGGCGGACCGCTAAAGGCCGCTGACGTCTATGGCACCTTCCCGAGGTTATTGCTCCGCGGCCCCGACGACGCCAACGGGCGGGGCGCGTGGGTGCCAACCACATCGCTCGACCAATACGGGGCCACCCTGGCCTCTTGGTTTGGAGTTCCTGATGCCTCGATGAACACCGTTTTCCCCAACCTGCCCAAGTTCTCCGTTCGGAACCTGGGGTTTGTTTAGTCGCCACTTTCCCTTAGCCGGGACCATCCACTCGGGCTGAAGGCTCACCGCTCAAAGTTCTTGGGCGGCTCACGCACTCCCGGCATCCAAAGCCCGACCGGCAACAAACTGCGCCCCGGTCCCGGGCGAGGTCGACCGTCAGACCATTTCCAGACGATTGCAGGTCGGCAAACAGGCTTCATCCCCAAAGGCACTGGATATCTACCATCGGGTCTCCTTCCTCAGTCCGTCGAAATTCATCCCCCCTCTTGGGGTTGATGTCCATCCCTCCTTCATCGGATGAGTCAGGGACGCAAATCCGGTGGTTTCCAATGGAGGCTTGATTTTAGGGTGTTTAAGCGATTTTCCTAGGGTCATTAACGAATCCGATGCAACCTCGTTGTCATCAGACCATTTGATTACGTCCTCGAATTTCAGTTGTCGCCAGTGAACGACGAACTTCGGAAACCGCTGGCCCTCCTCCTTTCGAAGGCAGGTTCCCCGGAATTCGACGCCTTGATTCCTGTGTCGAATTCGGGTCACTCGAAAGTAACATTCAGGCACTGGTTGTATTTTTAAGGCCGTCCACTGCCTTTTGTAGCAGGAATTTATTCCTGCCGATTTTCAATATAAGTACATGCATTAAAACGACTTACACAAATATTTTGGACCTGGGAACGGGGAGCTGATCCGGACTTGGCGGAGGAGTTTGAGGAACCTTACCGGTTCCCCTTTTTTTCGAAGTTTGATGGATTTGAACTTGGCAAGATGTATTTCGATCTGGGACTTTAAACGGGTTACAAGCGCTCGGAGTACCCGGTCCGAAGTCAAATGGCTGAAAATTCAGCCAGGCAACCTCGTTAAGGCGGTGTTCGCCTTGAGGTCTTATTTTGCCTAGAGAGACGAAAATCAACCGAAAATCGGATTCAAAAAATGAATTTTGTCCTAGGATTTGTCTTTAACAGTCTTAGTGTTTTACCTCAACCACCTCCCCTGATATGGCCCTAAAGATGTTCCGCCTTTTACCATGGATGATGGTCATCGGGTTGACCCACCTCCTTGCGGGTGCTCCAGCGCAAATTCCGCCTGTGCCAGGCTCCACGGCACCCATCACCTTCAACGCACTGCCACCGGCGGGCAGGATTACCGTTTCGGTTTCACCGACCAATGTCACCTTCAAGACGGGCACTGCTTTTCATTTCACTCCCACCATTACTAATACCTATTCCACGGACCTCGGGCTCAACTGGTACGTCAACGGCGTTCTCAATGGGGATTCGACCAATGGTCTGATGCACTATGGCAATTACAATGCCCCTACCAACATCCCGCCAATTAACCCGATTCAAATCACCGTGGCGTCGACCGTTGATCCCAGGGCAACCGCCACGTCTTGGGTGACGCTGACCAACGCGATTCTAACACCTCCGCCCGGCAGCATTACCGTCTCGATTTCACCGACCAATATCTCGCTTCCAACAGGGGCTGCCTTCCACTTCAACTCCACCATCACCAACACCTTCTCGACCGATATCGGAGTCAAATGGTCTGTCAACGACGTGGCCGAAGGGGATTCGACCAATGGCCTGATTCACTACGGAAATTTCGCAGCTCCGACCAACCTGCCGCCGACCAACCCGGTCAAGGTCACGATCTCCTCCACCGTTGATCCCAAAGTGACCGCCTCCGCCTGGGTGACCGTGACCAATCCGATTTACGCACCACCGCCGGGTAGCATTACCGTCTCGATTTCACCGACCAATATCTCCCTTCCGACCGGGGCTGCC
>CAITXU010000029.1 GCA_903896505.1 uncultured Verrucomicrobiota bacterium
CCGTTGTCCTGCTGGGATGGTCGCGTAGGCCGGGGTAGAAGCGCGATTGCTCGGTGAGACCTCTAAACTGACCATCAAATCGCGATCCACCTGTGAATCGCGGGTAATGGTTCCTTGAACGGTTCCGCCGGGACTGACAATCGCCGAGTCCAGAGTGATCGCCAAAGTCACCGGCCACGGCGTTTGACATTTGCCCAGTGAACCGGCTTGAGCGATTGCCCCCACCTCGTCACGCGTCAAGGCACGCGTATAAACCGTCACTTCGTCCAATGACGCACCGACAGGTCCGAGTCCTCCAGCGGTACCCAAAGTCACGGGCGCTTGGGGAAGCGGTAATGGACGTTGATATTCTGCCGCTGCGGCTTCAGAGCCATTCACGTACATGCGGAACATGTGACCGTTCCTCACCAATGCGATGTGATTCCACTGCCCCACCAGCGGTGAGAATGGTGCATCCACAATGATCGTCGGGGATTTTCCGCCCGAACGACTTTGGAAATCCAAGTAACCACCACCATAGCCGAGATGGAGTCCAGCCAAACCACCGCTCCCTTCATCGGCTCCCAGGAAAACCGTCTGCGGAATCAGCTCCGTTCCATCGTTGACACTATCGAGAGCGGCCCAGAATTCGATTGAGAAATCCCGCTCGCTCAAATCCAGGACAGGACCCGATTGTACGCCGACATAGTTTTGAGCGTTCAGCTTCAGCGCCCCTCGGACACGCCCATCAACAGCCGTTGGATTCCCGACTCGAACCGCGGAATAGAGGCCCGCTCGATCGGTGACCGACAATCCTGGCTCACGATCGAGAGGCCACCAGGCGACAATTCCTGCCGACGGCGGAATACAACCACGGGGAGTTGGGTTATTCGTTACCTGTAGCGTGGTGAAAATATCGGCTGCCTGATAATCGGCCGTGTCCGTGGGTGTGAAGTGCGCTTGCAGCACTTGAGAATCTCCGAGATTCAAGACAGTGCCTGAGTTGGGATGATAATCGAATGAACCCGAGATGGACGAAGTGGCATCCAACTGGGCGGCATCCAAGGGGGTACCATAGGCAATTGGTGCAGGCTGATTCCAGCTTAGGATCGGTAGAGCCTTATCAACCACCAAGATTTGGCGAACGGGGACAGCCGCCGCGGTCGACTTGTCTCCGATTTGCTGTGCCTCCACGGTTATCGAACCGGCACCATGAACAGCCAGAACATTGCCATTGACCTCTCCGGGACCGTCGATCACTTGGTAGGACACTGGCAATCCAGATGTTGCGACGGCCTGCAGCGTTACGTGAAGATTGGGGGCGAATGTGACTTGTCCAAGTTGAGGGAAGTCAATGGATTGGGAGCGCGCCCGGACTACGAGCTTTTGCACCACAGGCAGAGCCGCCAGAAACTGAGCGTTGCCGTCCTGTCGGCCCTCGACTTCGATGGTTCCAGCAGCTTGTACCAACAATTGCCCTGCCTGAATGGTTCCCGGTCCACTCAGCACCGATAATTGGACGGGCAAACCGGAATCGACCTGAGCCTGTAAGGGAACCAACAAACCATCTGCATAATCCACCGTCGTGAGCGCCGAGAAGGTTAGGTTCTGGGATACCGGATGGCTGGTCTCCGGACCTTCAACCCGGACGCGGTCCAAGGCCCAGGGCTCATCAAGAAAACCTCGATAGTATTGCCCGGGTTGGCTGGGGTTACCGATAAAATCCAACGTGAGATCGCCTCCCGTATGAAGGAACTCTACGACGGGCGAAAACCGCAGGGAGTACCTTCCTCCTTCGCCTCCAGGGAATACTCGAATATCGGTGCCTGAACTGTCGGTTCCCCCTAGGAATGGGCCTGCACCCAAGGGAGTTCGCTGGGAATAACTTTGGTAAACACCGCCGAACGTCGCATTCAGGACAGGCGTTTGATCAGCATTGACTCCAAAAATGTCAGGTCCGCAGCAACCCGGCGAATCGCCGATTCCATCCCAAGTGTTGATGGCATAGAAGTCGAAGCTAAGGCGGTAGAATCCGGCGGGTATGGAAGGAAGAGTCAATCGAACTGCTTCCGCCTGGAAGAGGCCCAAGAGGGAATGACCATCTGTGTCTGTGATGAGGCTGGTGGTCGACCAATCGTCCGTCTTTTGGTCTTGAAAATCGCTTTGATAAACGAGCCCAAACGGTCCCTGGACAACCACAAATTGGCGGGAAACCGGGGCGGCTGGTTCAAAAAATTCATTGCCATTCTGGTGAGCCGTTAATTGAAAGAATCCCGGCTGCGTCACCATTAGATTGGTTCCCTGAATCGCGCCGGTTCCCTGGTCCAACGTGAATTCGACCGAAAGCCCGGAGCTGGCCGTGGCCACCAACGGAATGCTGAGATTTGTCGCAAAAAGCTGGATGCCGACAGGTATAAACGAGAGCGATTGCCCGGCCCGATTCACGGTCAGCTGCACGGGTGTGCTTTCGACCTGCCCGGCAGGATTTGATACCACCACGGAATAGGCACCCACGTCACCCAATCGTGGAATTGGCAACGTCAACGTAGGAGAGTTCGCTAACGCAATCGGTCGGCTATCCTTTTTCCACTGGTAGGTGATGGGCGGTGTCGCGGTTGCAACAACCGAGAAAGAAACAGGGGTTCCCGCAAGGACGACGGCAGCCACCGGAGGCTGAACGATGACCGGAGCCTGCGCTGGAAGCACGGAAAGCACCCGCGCGGGATTATTCCAGTTGAGTCCGCGATTCAGGCCCTCATCCGCTTGGCCAACGGCATTGGCAACGACCCAAAGATGCACTGTACCCGACACCCCCACGGGAATGGTTACCGAGCCGTTCCCAAGATAGGTGTCTCCGACTCCCATTGCCCCCGAATGGACGAACTCGCCCAAAACAATGTCATCGGCGTCGCCAAGAATGTTGTTGGGAGAAAGAATCACTCGGTCCACCCAGCGGTCTGCCACAGTACCGTCAAGCTGGGCGGACGATGCCAGCCCCACATTGGTCACGACCCATTGCACCCCGATGGACTGTCCTGCGTAAGCGCTGGCCGGATTCGTAACACCGCCGAGGGTCAAATCCGCAAAGGAGGTCGACGGCCGTACGGGAGTGACCGTCACTGGGTTTACAGACGGGTCTTCGCCTCCGCTAAGATTGATGGTGGTTACCGCCAGATTCACCGGGGAACCATTGTTCAGCCCGCCGATAATGGCCCACGGGTCGCGTGTCGTCAGTAAGGGTGTTAATCCGGATATCGAAGTCGCACCATCCGGAACTTGGTAGATGGCGTAGGAACGAACCCAAGGGTCGGGCTCGGCCTGTGTCCACGTCAGGCGAGCCTGCCCGTCGAATCCTCGTGTTAAAAGATTGGTTGGATTCGGAAGCCAGGTTACGGCGTCGAGGCTGACCCCTTGGCTTTCGGTTCCGAAGAGATCAATGGTCGTTAATTGAAAATGATAAACGCTGGCGGGAGGGAGGCCGGTGGCGAGGTAGGTGGTCGCCGATGGATCGAGGGTGATTGAGTTGGTCGAGCCATCCCAATACACATGATAGTGGGCCAGAAAGGAGTCTCGCTGCGTTGGCGAAACCCAGGAAAAATTCAGGGAATCACGACCCGAAATGACCGCCAGTTGCCCGGCGTCACCCAACGATCCGATGGAAGTGGCCGCAGATCGGGAACGGACCGTGGGATTAAATTGGCCCAGAACATCCTCCGCGACGATTGCAAAGTAATAAATCGTTCCACCAAGCAGTCCTCGAACCGTATGATGAGTTTGATGCGCCGGAATAACCTCGTAGGGCTGCAACCCTCCGACGTCGGTAAAAAAGGATGAAGCCACATAGACCCGATACCGGATGACATCCAGTTGCTTGACTTCATCATAGCCGCTCCAATCCAGGTCCACAGCACTGTAGGCTGTCTTCGACGTCTCAGCTGAAAACAAGCTGGCCAAACCCGTCACCGGGTCGGGAATGGTATTATCTGGGACCAACAAATCGTATTCCCGTGAAACGATCTGCGAAAACCGACCCACGGGCTCAGAGCCGGAAAAAAGGCTGAACTCCCGGGAGATGACTTGCGGAGCAATGACGTGAGCGGCTCCATAATGAACGGTGCTTTGGAATTGATTCAACCCATCGACCGGAACCACGGCAAAAAAGTGATCTCGCCAGGCCGTCAGATTGGAAACTGACAATTGGAATGTTCCTGCCGGAACCTGAAAAGCAGGAGTTAAACCCGCAACACTGGAGAAAGGGCCATCCGATTGGTAAATATCATATCGAACCACATCTTGCTGTCCCAACTCATCGTATCCACTCCAGTTCAAAGTCGCTTGATCTCCGGTTGGCGAACTAGACACGGCCAGATTGGTTATTGTATCTGGGATTGCCGTCGTGGTTCCCAGGACGCTGAACTCGCGGCTGATGATCTGACCGTACGGATGCTGGATATCGCTCCCGCTAAAGATGGAGAACTCACGAGAGATGATCTGGCTGCTGATAACATGCGCAGCCGCGTAGTGAATCTCTGAGCTCGATCCCCCCAAGGCATCCTCCGCGATGACGACAAAGTAATGATCTCGCCAAGTGGTCAAATTGGAGATGATCAAGGACTGGATTCCACCAGGGACAATGGCGTAGGGACTCAACCCCGTAAGGTCTTGGATCGGTTGATCTCCAGCGTATATTTTGTACCGAACGACGTCGAGTTGCGCGAGCTCGGGATATGCCGTCCAATCTAAAAAGGCAGTATCCCCATTCGGACTGGAAGTGACGGTCAATTGGCGAACCGGATCCGGGACATCCGTCGTGGCAACGACCACACTAAATTCCCTGGAAATAATCTCACCAAATTTCTTCAGCGGACCCGTTTCCACCCGAATACTGAATTCCCTGGAATTAATCTCTGATGGAAGCGATGACGTTTGAGCGCCAGAAAAGAGTGAGAATTCCCGGGAGAACGTTTCTCGTAAGAGGACCTGTGTCCGTGCCTGAGCCACCGTTGCAATGAATATGGCGAGCAGTGGCACAACCCACCGAAGGCAATCCATCCGGCCCAATTGATGCCTGGGCACACGAAGGCACTCGGCCTCGCCAATTGAGGAGAGTTTCATGAGCACAACAAGTCCGTGAATGGAGCGCTGAAGCGGTATTGCTTGGCAGGCTCGATTAAGGACGGACCACCTTCACTTGAAGTGCTGAATAGCCGCCATTCACAGGCACATCAGCGGTCCAGCGGATGACTGAAGGGCTGGTGCTGACGACCAATTTGTTCGTTGCAACGGTTTCAGTAAAACTTCCGCTCGTTCGCGGGCTTACGCGAATTGTTACCACAGAGGCATCTTCGACATTGGTGGTCTCCACGACAACAGTTGTGGTTCCGCCCGGCGGTAGAGTGATATCGGGATTCAATGCGCCAAACGCAGCATGCGGATCGGCAGGAGCAGGATTGCCGCCAACGGAAACGACTCGAACTATGGGGCCATCGGACGGCATCCAAATCAATGGACTATCTCCCTCTTGAAGCTGAAGAATACTTGGATCAGGGGAAATCTGAATCGATGGACTTGCGGAGCTGCGTTCAAGTCGGACGCGTCCGTTGCCACCGTAGCCCCAGTAGACTCCACCCAGCGCATTAACGCTGCCCGTTCCAATTAGATTCGCGCATACCAAACGAATACCGCCTCCGCTACCGTTGCCTCGTCCGTCCGAACCTCCACCGTAATCTATACTTGAGGCACCGCCATTGGCATGAACTTGACCAGTAAGATTAATTGTACCCTGAGCTGCGATAAGTATTGCCCCGCCACCCGCGGCACCACCACCGCGGCCGTCATATTGAGCTCCACCACCTCCCGAACCGCCAATCAAAGGAATAAGCGAAGCGTTCCCGTAAGTAGAATTGGGAAGGGCTGCGTAACCCAGTGTCCCGTAGCTTCCTGAATGCCCTTCCCACCAATCATTAAAGCCAGGATGAGCACCCTGAAATCCGCCGCCCGGTCCGAAACCGGCTGAAGCTCCAAGCCCAGCAGAGTATCCTGATCCCCCGCGAAACCCACCAGGGCCCGGCTCCGCAAGCTGTGGAGGTCGCAGGTCTACTTGTCCATCTAAGCTCACGGTACCGTCAATCTGCACATCGCCGTTGACGAGCCAGACGACTGGAGCCCTACTATCATGGTTCTTGAATGTCAGGGTCGCTCCGGATGCAACGGTAACGCTAGAATATTTGAAGACGACGGCCCATTTATTGGAGTCATAGACACCTTTGCCTGCATTAGCTGAGTTGTTGACATCCCAGGAAGCAGTTACGGCCTGAGACAAATCGATCACCGTATCGTTGGTAATCACCAGATCCCGGTCAGAACCGTCGCTGGGAATATTCAGGGTCACAGCCATCAGATTGCTGAGGGACGATGCGGCCAAGGCAGCTAGCCCGAGCCAACGGGAAAGGGAATGAAGTCGTTTCATAGGACTGACTTGGGGCAGAATCGATTGCGATTTTCTCGATAACAACTGTACGCGCTGACGCGTTGCCTCCGACTCAACAGATGTCGTATTTTTGTACGAGACCCCACCAGCCAAGCCGCCCCCTGGAATATTTTGTTCGCCTGTTTCAAGGTTCATGGACTATAGGAGCTGATAGACACCTTTGAGCGCCATTCCATAAACGGCCCGTGAACCGATTCCTCCGAATTGTCCTCAGTCAGCAGATCCGGACGACCATTGTTTGTCTCGCCGGGATCGTTCTGCTTGCGAGCGCAGCCCGGTTTGCCGTCCCCCACGAGGAAACGGTCTCTCCAATAGGACCAAGAGAGCCGCTGTGGACCATCAGCTTGGGGCAACCATTGAATCTCCCCGACCCTTCACTGACTCCGCTAATACATCAAAACGTCCGGTCAACGGCCGCCTATGGCCAACGAAACCGGAAGAACGCTAACCGTAATCCCACTGCGCATCTTCAGACTCAGACCATTGACGGAACGGTATTCGATGCATCCTTCGGCCATACCGTTGCAGGGGCGGGAGATGTCTTCGGGGACGGCTATGCTTGCGTCCTGGTTGGGGCCTTTGAAGGGGGCACCAATCGTTCGGGGACCGTCTACCTGTACCGAGGGTCCTCCAATGGCCTGATTTCCACCCCGGTTTGGAGTTACACGTGTCCGACGCCTTCGGCGGAATTTGGCCACCAGGTGGAGGGTGTCGGTGATGTGAATAACGATGGTTACGCCGACTTCATCGTTGGAGCCACTCACGATACGAGCTCCAATGGTCCTCCCAAAACCGGTGCGGCCTATGTCTTCTATGGCGGTCCAAACGGGCCATCCCGGGAGCCATCGTGGTTCAAGAGTGGAAGCGTTCCAGAGAGCAAGACCGGTTTTACGGTGGCTGCTGCCGGTGATGTCAATGGCGACGGCTACGACGACGTTTTGGTTGGGGCGTGGGACGAAGTCGAACACGGCGAGGGAACCAATGCCTACAAGCCAGGACGTGTTTATCTATTCGCCGGGGGCAAAGACGGTCTGTCCCCCAAACCGCTTTGGTCACGCGTCGGCGAAAGCGTTGGGTCCAAGTTTGGCTATTCGGTCCATGGAGCCGGAGATGTCAATCACGACGGCTATGCAGACATCATCATTGGCAGCCATGGGTACGAGTCGGAGTTTGTCAATTCCGGGCGGGTCTACGTCTACTACGGAGGACCAGCCGGTCCATCCACCGAAGCAAATTGGATGATCACCGGCACACACGCCAATATGGTGACCGGTTGCTCCGTCTTTACGGCGGGCGATGTGAACCACGACGGATTTGACGACATCATCATCGGCGCGACCGGAGCCACCCTGAGCCGCAATTGGGAAGGCGCTGCCTTGGTGGTCCTCGGTGGCAGGCAGGGGCTCTCAACCAACGTATCCTGGCGATTCCTTCCCGCACACGTGTCCTTTTTCGTCGGCCATAGTGTCGCGACTGCTGGTGACCTCAATGGAGATGGATATGATGATGTCATCTTTTCTGCGGCCGATGGATATCAAGAACTACCGGGAGAAGGAGTGGTGTTTGTCACGTATGGGTCTCCAAAAGGACTCCACCGACGTTTTGACTGGAGTCAACGCGGTGGGCAACCTTCCTCACGGTTCGGGGCGACTGTCCGGTCGGCTGGAGACATTAACGGCGACGGATATGATGACATCCTTATCGGACAGCCGAAATACAACACTGAGCGTTTACCCCATGCTGGACGACTGACTGTCATTTACGGAGGTCCCGACCCTCTCACGGGTTCCAGCGCCTGGCCCAAAAGTAAAGAAAAGCGCGAGTGGCTGATACAGACCATCGGCTTCGGTCTTGGAGGCACCCTGTCGCTCCTGGGTGCCATTCAAATATTCTACCATCGAAATCGCCAGCGGGAGTTGGCCAGGGTCCGATTTCGAGAGCAAATTGTCCGGGATGAAAGAAAAAGAATCAGCCAGGACCTACATGATCAACTGGGAGCCGACTTAACAAATATTGTTATCGCCACTGATATCGCACTGAAAATACCGGACGAAACGAAAGACAAACTCATCCATATTCAGCAGTCGGCCAATGAACTGGCTAAAAATGTCGCGGAATTGGCCTGGGTCTTTAAACCATCCAATGATCGGCTTGATCTACTCGCGGACTACCTCACTACCATGGCAGCTAAACAAGCGAACAGCGCCAACTTCGCCTGTCGATTCGACATCCCCTCGGAGCTCTCGCAACGCCAAATTGGCATCGATCTTCTCCATGATCTTGTCCTTGCCGTCAAAGAGTCCATTCACAACGCTGTGAAGCACTCTGGGGGAAAGACGGTCATACTCCAAGTGACCGTCAGGGGGGACGAATTAGGAATCCGGGTCACCGACGATGGGAAATGGCGGGTGAAAACAGACGGGGGGATCGAGGGGCGACATGGAAATGGGATCGCAAACTTAAAGGATCGAATGTCACGTCACGGCGGTTCGGTCGTGATTGATCCGGGCGACACCGGCACCGAGGTGAGCATTTTTGTCCAACTTCCCCCGATCTCGAATACTGCTTGATGGCTTTTACAATAAACCTCCATGAAATCGACTCCGATTATCCCCAACCCGATTCGGGTAGCACTGGTCGAGGATATTCTCTCCTTACGCCAAACAATCGCTTCTCTTATTCAGGGCACGCCCGGCTTTTTCCTGGCAGGCACAGCTTCCACCGGTGAGGAAGCTATCGAGCGGCTTCCCGCTTCCGCCCCAAACGTGGTCATCATGGATATCAACCTTCCAAAGATGAATGGTATAGACTGCGTACGGCGGTTGAGGGATATCCTGCCCGCCACAGAGTTCATGATGCTCACGGTCACGGAGGATGACGAAGTCATTTTTGAAGCACTAAAGGCAGGAGCCACCGGGTACCTGGTAAAGCGCGAAGCGGGGAACCAATTGCTCGATTCGATTCGGCAGTTGAACGCTGGTGGAGCCCCCATGTCGCCATCGATCGCCCGGAAGGTCCTGAATTGGATGCTCAACGCCGCATCTTCGCCCAACCCACTGCAAGAACTTACGCCCACCCAAATGAAAGTCCTCAAGGGTCTGGCAGCCGGTCAACGGAACAAGGAAATCGCAGGAAATCTGGGAATCAGCGAGGCAACGGTCCGAACACATTGCTACAATCTGTACAAAAAGCTTCAGGTAAACACCCGCACCGAAGCCGTTCAAGTCCTCCACAAAAATCGCTAGCACAATTTCTCGGAGTCCTATTCAAAAAAAGAAGCGGGCATCCTAAGGGCGGGACCATCCCCGCGAACACCTTCGTTTCAATCATGAATCGAACGTCTGCACGGATTCCGGAGCGGCGTGCGAAGCACTGAAGCCTCCTGGCTAATACAAAATTTGAAGGGTGGAAATTGTTTGTAAATTCACTCAACTCAGGAGTTTGATTCTCAAACCGACCTAACTCCTAAGTCCCCTCCGGTTGCGGGCGCGACACTCCGATTCAAATCCAGCTTTTCGACCAATTCCTGCTGCTTCGCTGCCAGCTCCGCCAACCGGGTCGCATACTCAAACGGCTGGTCTACCTGGTCGCTCAAATCAACCAAGCGCTTGCGGGACTGGACCAAGTGGTCATGGGCTTGGAGGGCGGTATCCTCCAGGTTTTGGACCAGATGTTCGAGGGATCGGGTTGTCCCGTGGGCAGTGGATTGGATGTTGACCGAATGTCGCGCTGAACCCTTCAGGTAGAGTTGGGCTTTCCCGTTGCCGATGGGTGTCGCCAAGAGGTCAAACCCGGCGAATCGTCCAACAACACGATCGTCCGACAGCGACTTGGTTCGGTCAGCCAAACGGATGAGCATCTCACCGGCGATGCCTCGGTCGGTGATGGATTCCGATCCTAACTGAATGACAAATCGTTCGCCTCGTGTGTCCACGCGGCGCGCGCAATCCTCGCGAAAGGCTTTTAGTCGCCGTTCAAGTCGGGGAATTTCGTCGGTCAGGTTTCGGATCTGGGACCGGATTCGGAAATTGGCTTCCACATGCTGGGTGCGGAGGCGTGTGAGTCGCGCCAGTTCGGCATCGACATTGGCTTTTTCAATCACGAGCGGATTGCCCGATGCGATGGCCTTGACCTCGGCATAGGTCAAGGCAGCTCCGTCAACATCCTCCAACCGTCGGAGGGACGAATCACCCGTCATCACTTGAGCGATAAACTTGGCCTTCGTTTCGAGGCACTGCCACATGTACCCGTCGAATGACTGGGCGGTAACGTAACGGTAAATCTGAACCTCGGGATTGGTGTTGCCCTGTCGGCGAATGCGTCCGTCGCGTTGCTCGACATCCGCCGGACGCCATGGGGCATCCAGATGATGCAGGGCAATGAGTTTCGCCTGAACGTTGGTGCCCGATCCCATTTTGGCCGTGCTGCCAAAGAGGATGCGGACACGACCGGATCGGACGTCCTTGAACAGCGCCGCCTTGTCGGCATCGCTGTCATAGTCCTGGATGAAAGCGATTTCAGACGAAGGAATTCCCCACGCGATCAACTTGTCGCGCATGTCTTCATAGACCGAGAACCCCGATCCGGGTGTGGACATGTCGCAAAAAACCAATTGGGTCGACCGTTGGCTGGCGGTTTCGCGCCAGATGCGCTCCACCTCGGCCACGGCCCGATTGACCTTGCTGTCGGGTAGATCGGGAAAGCCGGGATCGTACAACCGGAGATCGAGTGCTGCCTTTCGGCCATCGGTAGTCACCAACAGCATGTTGTCCTTGCGCGGATCGACATTGCCCGTTCTGAGTTTCTCCGCTCGGTCCACCAACTTGGAGACGATGTCCTTCAATTCCGGCGAACAAGGTGAACTGATCACCGTTGGCTTGCCTCCCCGTAGTTCCGGCACCGGCAATTTCAGCATGGCCGCGGTCTGAACATCGGCCACCTGGCGGAACTGTCCCATGAGTTCCGGTACGTTGATAAACCGTGCGAACCGAGTATTGAGTCGATACCCCGAACCATCGGGCGACAGTTCCATCGCCGTGACCGGCTCGCCAAAGGTTCCCGCCCAGGCATCAAAGTGGTCCACTTTCAATGCCTGCAAGGCGCTCAATTGAAGGTACCGCTGCATGGTGAACATTTCGGCCACGCTATTGGCAATCGGCGTTCCAGTGGCAAACACCACCCCTCCGCCACCGTTGGTCTGCTGGATGTGTCTGACTTTGAGGAACATATCCAAGGCTCGCTGCGAGGCGGTCTGAGGCAGACCGGCAATTCGGGTCATCTTGGAAACATAGAATAAATTCTTATAATGATGCGCCTCATCGACAAACAGCCGATCAACCCCGAGTTCCTCGAAGGTTAGTCCCCTATCCTTCTGGCCCTCCGCCAGGAGTTCCTTGAGCTTGGTTTCGAGGCGTTTCTTGGCCTTTTCCAATTCTTTGACCAGACGCGAACCACGCGCCTCGGTTCGTTGTTCGAGGATGGCATTCTCCAGAGACGTGATTTGTTCGGTGAAGAAGGCCTCTTGCGTGGCCTGCGACAATGGAACTCGCTCGAATCCGGAATGGGTGACAATCACCGCATCCCAATTGCCGGTGGCAATTCGACTCATCAG
>CAITXU010000030.1 GCA_903896505.1 uncultured Verrucomicrobiota bacterium
ATTTCTTCTATCCATCACGTCCCGATACCTTGGTTCTGAAAAACCTGCAGTTGGAAGCCGCCCCCGGCGAGAAGATCGCGTTGGTTGGCCCGAGCGGGGCTGGCAAGTCCACCATCGTTTCATTATTGCTCCGGTTTTATGATCCGGTGCGTGGGTCACTCCGATTCGACGGTCGGCTGGCCACGGATTTCCCGGTGGAGGAGTTGCGCAGCCATCTCGCCATCGTTCCCCAGGAAGTTCTTTTGTTCGGTGGAACCATCGAGGAAAATATTCGGTATGGGCGTCCGGATGCCACCCCGGAGGAGGTCCGCCTGGCTGCCACACGGGCGGTGTGCCATGAATTCGTCGAGCGATTTCCGGAAGGCTACGCCACGATGGTGGGGGAACGCGGGGTGAAGTTATCTGGTGGTCAGCGTCAGCGCATCGCGATTGCCCGCGCACTGCTCAAGGACCCGGCCATCTTGATTCTGGATGAGGCGACCAGTTCGCTGGATTCCGAGAATGAACACCTGATTCAGCAGGCTTTGGAAGTGCTCCTGGAAGGACGAACCGCCTTCATCATTGCCCACCGGCTTTCCACCATTCGCAATGCAGATCGGATTTATTTTATAGAATCGGGAAGTGTCCTGGAGTCGGGAACCCACGCGGAATTGATCCGGAAGGAAAATGGTGCCTACCGGCGACTAGCCGAGATGCAGGCGGGCCAGGGCCTGGTTGAGTGAAGTTAGGAAAGGGACGAACGGAAACGACCCAGCTATCACCGCATATCGGCCCGTCCCCAGTCTTCGGGTCGCCCCTGAACGCCCGAGCGCGGTGCCCAGGCGATTCGGGACTTGCCGACGTTATCGCCCACTTTGGCTCCCGGTTGATCGGCATCGTACACGAGAACATTCAATCCAATGCGTTGCCGCCCGCCCGCAGCGATACCGGTTTCTCTCAGCGGAATGATCGCGCGGGTACCATAACCGCCCGGGGTGCGCCACGAGAAGAGGTGGGTGCCGGGGGACGTTTCCGCTACCGGCCCCGGCCGGGCATCGGCGTCCCGAGCGGCACCCACATGACCCGAGGTGTCGAAGGGAACGATACCGAGCTTGAAACAATGGAGCGTATGCGGAGAAGCCACGGCGGGATCGATGCAAAGCTCGACCGAATCCGTCCGCCAATGCGCCCGGATATCCTGAGGTGCCAGATTTGAAATCACCTGATCGTCGCGGACCTGAATTTCGAAGTAGAGATTCTCCGCATCATGGGCGACGCGGAAAGTGGCACTGCTGTCGGCGGCATCGCGAACAGTTCCCTCCCAGACGTTGGTCGAGGGGATTTCATGTGAAGGAACAGCCAGCCAGGCGGGATCATTCTCCATCGCGTCGACGACTAGAGGAACGGTCACTGTCGGAATGCTCAGATGCGGAACGGGATGAAGGCGGGCTGTTGCATGAAGCTCGTGTCCTTCCACCCGGGCCGTGAGCGAGACCTCGCCATCAACCAACCCCTCGCTAGGAGGCGTTATCCAAATTCGATGGATATTGGTCCGACTCGGAGAAAAACGCATGGCGAAGTCGGATGTCGCCTGCCAACCGGGGGGCACCGTGACATGCACATCGGCGTTCCCGGCTTTGAGAGTGGGGTTGGCCACCCAAAGTTCCACATCGGAGGCTTCTCCTGCGACCACCGGAAGATCGGCGGAAAAGGCCTGTGCGGCATGTTGAATCTTCTGTTCACGGCATACTTGGAAATAGGTCTCCACCGCAGGCCGGGAACGGAAGCGCAAATCAAGCTCGGTAGCTTGCGGATCATCGCCATCGGCCAGGAGCCGGTCTGGAGCAGGGTCAGAAATCGGCAGGCCCCGGAAGAAGTTGGTTTCCCCATCCACGAAGGGAACCGTGCTTTTAACCAAAATCCACGATTGTGGAGCCCGCATCCACGGCGCCGGAGTGAAGCGTCCAAATCCCTGGGAGCGATGAGCGGAAAGGGCTGAAGCCACCACATCGACCAACAGCCGTCCATCCGGCAGTGTCGCACTGGGAGTGATGACGGAACCCGTTCCACGAGCACCGGACCAATACAGCTTGCGTGGGCGCCAGAGGGACAAGCCTTCATGGGTGAGTTGATCCGGAAATCGATCGGGATCGGCAGCCGCATCGAAGGCTTCAATGGCCAGCACTCCGGCCGCCTGATGGTTGCCGTGCTGCCCTGGGCGGGGTGCCGGGTCCTGGGTGAGGATGACTTCGGGACGAAGCGTCCTCACCAGGCGGACCAACCGCTCGAGGCGGTCAAGGTGGTTCCACTTTTCCAGAGAAATGAGAAGGTCTTCCGTATAAGCAAAGTCCTCGGCGTCGAGAAACCAGGCAGAACGGACCCCCAATCGAGTCAGAGCTGTTCGCAATTCGGATTCACGGAGAATTCCGAGAGCGGGTCCGGACTGGGTCCCCACGGCATTGCCTCCCCCTTCCCCGCGGGTGCAATAGACAGCCGAGACGGATTTTCCCTGTTCGAGGGCGTAATAGGCCAGCGTGGTGGCCGCCCCGGTTTCATCGTCCGGGTGGGCAAAGACTCCCAGGATATCGGTCTTAAGGAATGCCGCGCCTTCGGGAATTTCGACCGGAGGATTGGTTTGGGCTGCGAGGCGCAGGAATCCAAGGCTGACAGACACCCAGGCCAGCCATCGTCGTAGAGGCATCATCAGGCGAGAATTTCAGAGACCAACCGTCCTTCGCCCGTGGGTCCGATAAGGCGTTGGTCAAGCCCCTGATAACGGTAGGAGAATGTGTGGGCGTCCACTCCCATGAGGTGCAGAATGGTGGTCTGGAGGTCCCGAACCGTGACTTTGTCTCGGACAACGGAATACCCAAAGTCGTCCGTTTCTCCGAAAACGCCTCCCCGCCGGATTCCTCCGCCGGCCATCCAGATGGAAAAACAGGCGGGATGATGGTCGCGTCCGAGGAAGGTGGAGCCTCCCCGGGCTTCATTCATGGGGGTTCGACCAAATTCACCGCCCCAGACGACCAGCGTTTCATCGAGGAGACCGCGCTGCTTCAAGTCGTTGATGAGTGCCGCACAAGCCCGATCGACATCGCGGCATTTGCGCGGGAAGGCCTCCATGAGGTCGTCGCCGGAACCGGTGCCGTGGATATCCCAACCCCAATCGTAGAGTTGGACATAGCGCACGCCCTGTTCCACCAGGCGGCGGGCGAGGAGGCAATTGTTGGCAAAGCTTCCTTCGCCAGGTTTGGCTCCATACATCGCCCGGGTGGCCTCGGATTCCCGGCGAATGTCAAAAACCTCCGGAACACTGGCCTGCATGCGGTAGGCCAGCTCGTACTGTTCGATCCGGGTCAATGTTTCCGGGTCTCCGTATTGCCGGGCTTCGGCCTCATTGAGTTCACGGAGGGCATCCAGGGTTCGGCGTCGATTTTGGCGGCCCATGCCGTTGGGGTCGGAGGCGTAGAGAATAGGCTCGCCGGTCGAACGGCACTGGGTGCCCTGATAGACGCCGAGAAGGAATCCGGAGCTCCAAAGGCTTTTCCCACCGGTGGGGTCAGTTCCACCGCTGAGCAGCACCACGAATCCGGGAAGATTCTGATTGAGCGAACCGAGTCCATACGTGATCCACGAGCCCAGACTGGCATTCCCTGGCCGCATGTTGCCGGTGAAAACAAAAAGTTCAGCAGGGGCGTGATTGAACTGGTCGGTGTTCATCGACCGGACGACTGTGATATCATCGGCGATGCTGGCCATCCCCGGAATGGCCTCGGAGAACCAGGCCCCGGCCTGTCCATGCTGACTAAAGCGATAGGGCGAACCGAGGAGCTTGGGAACGCCCTTGATAAAGGCGAACTTCTTGCCCCGAATCAACTCGTCGGGACACGGCTCCATGTGTCGGCGCTTCAACTCCGGTTTCCAGTCCAACAGATCGAGCGACGGCGGTGCCCCCGACATGTGGAGGTAAATGACCGATTTGGCCTTACCCAAGAGAGGGGAAGGACGGGGCGCGAGCGGGTTGTCGCTACCCGCCAGCATCTTCCCAGCCCCCAGTTCGGCGAACGCCATCGCTCCCAGACTGAGTGCACCCGACCGTTGGAAAAACTGACGACGGGTTAATGCGCGTGCACCCGCCAGATGCGCCTCTTCATTCAACCGGGACCACATGCGAGAACGCTACTCCGCCCATGGACTATGACAACCCCTGCGCGAAAGAATTGAAGGGGTATCAGGCGGGAACGAGCTTTACGGAGAATATGCCTTCATCGACGAAAAGCCAAAGGTCCTGATTCTCCGGCTCCACCAGGCAACCCAACACGTTAAACGCATTGATTTTCGCTCCCGAATTGGGAAGGCGAATTGGCAGGTTTCCGCGATGCAGGTTCTGGAGCCAAACGGTTGCCTCCTGAGGGTCCCCCCGTTGACTTCCAACCACAAACGCCACCGAATTTGTTCCCGAATGAAAGACAGCGGACTTAAGTCCCGGCGGCATCCAAGACTGCAATCCCAAAAGATTCCGCCATCGGTTCTCCAAGAGGTCAAGCTCCCATAGGTCCCCCAAGGGATAAAAATCTCCCTGAAACTGCTTCAATCCCGGAACAACTTCACCCTGTTCTCCCGATCGATTTCCCAATCCTCCCACCAAATACCATCTTCGGCGCTGAAGGTCGGGAAACATGAAGCCACCTTGCCGTGGACTTCTTTTCCAAGGAATCGCATCCGCACGCTCAAGTACCTGATTCCAAACACCCGTCTTGATATCGTATTCCCATCGATCATTCACCACCCGGTGATTGCCATAGCCTCCAAAGCAGCCAATCGATTGATTGACGGGATTACGATAAATATAACCATTCAACTCGTTCCTTTCAAGGTTACCGTCGTGGATCGTTCGTACTTCTCCAGAGTCGGGTGAATATCCAAAAATCTTCCCGGTGGTCCATGAAACGGCCGTCAATTCCCTGGATTTTTCATCAAAGAACGCGCCGAAGAAACCATACTTCATCGGAGGGTATTCTCTGTCCTTGTGCTCAAAACTGTTCAGGTTGATGGATTGGAGCACAACAAAGCGCGTTTCATCGTTCAGGGAATAGAACATTCTCTGTTTCCAATCAACCGTCAGTTCAGTCCCAATCCAACTCTCGTAGGCGCCGCGTTGTCCAATGCGCTTCCATATTGCGCGGTAAGGCGGACGATTCTTCCACAGGTACACAGCGACGCCCGAGGTCAACACTCCGGCAACACCCATCAGAATCTTTCGCCGTGAGATTCGCGTCTTTCCAACGCTGGCTCGAATCAACGCTTCCTCCAATGCGTTGGCACTGGGAACCCTCTGAGAAACCCGGCCATCGGCGGCAGAAATCAGGACATCGTTCAACTGCCACCCGTGTCTTTCCCAATCCGCAGATGCCATGACGGAATTGGGAAGTGAAGGAAATTGAAAGCGATCGAGCCCGGTCCAGAGTTCATAAAGTGAACGTCCCAACGCAAAGATATCCAAGGCAGGCGACCCCAAACCATCGGGAGCCACATAACCTTCGGTTCCGGGAAACTCAATGGTCGAGCCCGTTCGACCGATCGAGCCATAGTCCCCCAACACGCATTGCCCCTGATAAATGAGGAGATTTGCCGGTTTGATATCCCGATGAAAGAGACCGTGTTGATGTAGCAAGCGCAAGGCACCCGCCAACTGGATTCCCCAGTTCAACACCTTCAAGGTTTCAGCAGGACCATTGTTCTGGGCCCATAACGCCAGGGTGAGAGGGGTATAGGTATCCACTGAAGAGACTGAAAACCCGGCAAACGTCAAAAGATCGTCCGACAGAGACATTTCCTCCCAAAGAACCGAATGCGCAGGGTCAACTCCCCAAGCAATCAACGGAATAAATCCCGGCATTTCGGTCAAGGGCCCCAGAATCTGTCGATTCGCGGCCACCTCTCCCAATGCCTCTGGATGAGCGACTTGCTGAATTTTTAGACAACAGGCCGAATCTTTAGGACCGAACGCCAGAAAAACCCAGGACCCGGGACGCTCCGACAGAACCCGGACCACGCGATATCCTGCTGGAGTAAAAGGAGGGGCAACGATCATTCGGGTAACTCTACGGCTTGCTGAGCCAGTTGCTTCCATTCCCGCTTCAACCGACCGATCATGCGCATGCGGATAACCCGGACGTTGATGGGAGATGTGTTGAATCTCTTGGCGACGGTACTCGAGTTTTCCCCGGACAGCACGTTGCTTTCAAAAATCTGCCAGTGCTTTGGAGAAGAATCGATGCGGACTCGTGCCAAGCAGACGCTCCATAGATGGGCCTCCATTTTTTCCCGCGCCAAAAGTTCGTCCTCGGGAACGAACGCGGGCGGAAGGCACTCCTGAATCGCCCGGACAGCCATAGCACTGAGTTTTTCTCGCCGCCGGATGCGATGCGCTTCAAAAATAAAGCGGTTGGCAGTCTCCGCCAACCACCGTCGGAACGAGGATGATTCGTGGTGGAACGACCTGCGGCTCAATCTTTGCGAGAGGGTGAGCAGGGTGTGCGATGCGACCTCCTCGGCTTCACCAGGATTCAAACCACTCCGGATGGCATGACGCACCAGCGGCTTGTGATAGAACTCATGAAGCAATTTCCATGCCTCGAGTGCGTCCGGGTCTAACGCCCTCTGAATCAGGGCATCATTGGTGGTCGGGGCGTCCAACATCGGGTTTTTCATCGCCTGGCATCGGGAGATTTCCCTTCGCCAGTCGGCAATGAGTTTTAACTTTTTGGCAAAATCTCTTCAAACCCAATATCCATTCACGATAACGCTTCATCGAACACCAAGACATCGGCCATATGTTCACGGGTGGCCTGCCATACATGGCCCTTCGAGTTGGCGAAGTATGATTTGGAAGGTCAGCACCGTTCGGACTGCCTCTGATTGGGCAGAAACCACACCGCACCCCTTTTCGTCTCTTTGAATCGATTTCCTTTGAATTGGGGAGGCGGTTAAGAAGGACTGACCTGATAGTGTTGTTCTTTCGGCGGTTTAGAGCTGGTTCACGGTGTCTGGACGACACGGAAAAGCTGTTGGTCCAGGGTCACATCCAAAATCTCCGTTACCGGACTGTTGGTTGCCAGAAAAGGGGATCCGATGTTTGACCAGAATTTACCCATGTCCGTCGTCGCCTGCAATTGGTAGTTGTAGCCGACTGGAAGGGTCATGGCGACCCGCACTTGGCTGATGGCAACCGAGAGGGATGGATATCCCGGAGGTGCCGCAATCAGGACTTTGGGTGCAGCGGTGTACCCTCCACCGCCGTGGGTCATCGTGATTCCTGTGACTATACCATTAGAGACAGATGCGAACCCGGTTGCGCCCGAACCGCCTCCACCCAGAAAGTACACCGGGGGAGGGGCGTCTCCATATCCGTGCCCTCCATCCGTCAGTGTCACGCTGATCACGCTGCCATTCATCCAAGTGGCCAATCCCTTCGCCTGAACCGGTGGAAACGGAGGTTCGTCGATAAGTATTCGAGTTTCCGGACTGTAAGCGTGACCCGGCGAGAGTATAGAAATGTTTCTGACAATACCGTTGCTGATGAATGCCTGAGCGGAAGCTCCGCTTCCGGACGGATCAATGAAGGTAATGTTTGGTGCATTGGTGTAACCGGAACCGCCATCAGCAATCTCGATGCCCACAATGAATCCATTGATGATTTGTGGAACGGCAGTGGCCACTCTGGGAAATGTGGGTTCGTTCAAAACAAATAGGCCTTCCGCTGAACAAACAAACAGCTTTGTGTCAATGACTACCGGATTCGCGTGGGCGGAATTTGTACTAAGTCTCAGCCACACTGTTCCATCGGTCGTGCTCCACAGTCCGCTGCCATAAGAACCGACCAATAGCTGATTATTGCGAGAGGCCGTCAGCCCCCCATTGAACTGCGGATAGGCGTTGGTCGGTTTGCCCCATAGCGACCATGTGTTCCCCGTGTCCAAGGAGCGTCGAACTTGGGATTCACTGTCAAATCCGTAGATGACACCGTCCGCTTGACAGAGGTAGAGGGAGGCGTCCGAGCGTAAGACCCAGGAATTTCCACCGTCGTCCGAAGAATATGTCCCCCCTCCATCAAACATTCCAACGAGAAAACGTCCATTAGGGAGGGCAATGACCGAATTTCCATCTTTACCGTTGGACAATTTTTGCAGCCAGGCACTTCCGTCCCATCGATAGACTCCTCTGGGCCATCCTCCATAGCCTGCAATAAAATCCGATCCATTGAAAGCGATTGACGGTGAGCCGGTCCCAAAGCTTCCTCGAACAGGACCGGTCGGCGCCCAGCTGTCACCGCCGTCTCTGCTCAACCAGATTCCATCGTCGATGGAGGAAACAAACAGCAACCCACCGCCTGCTACAACAGCAAAGCCGACGCCCTGTCCATTTCGACCGTTGGACGGATAATTCAACCTGGTCCAATCCCTCCCTTGATTTGAACTACGGAATACGCCGACCCCGCCGATACCAATGTAACGTCCATCATCCAGTTTAGTCATGGATGTTAAATTCGTGATTGGGCTCCAAAGGCTCAACGGCTGCGCGACAAGCTGAAATCGAAGGCAGGCGAAGGCCATGAGACACAGCATATGTGATGCGAGCACGTACAGGCCATTGAAGCGCCTTGGAGATAGAACAGCCCACTCCTTCTGGTTAACGTTTTCGATTTGAAATTTTTCGCTCATGATGTCGGTGATGTGTTCTAAGATTTCCACCACAGTACCTCTTCCCGCTACCGGTACGCATCTGGGAAAAATGACAATAAGTTGCCTCGTCTTGTAACACACGGGCGAGTGGCATCTGGCGATGCCCGCCTGAAGTCTGGAATACAGCGTCATCTCCCATCGGAAGCGCGATTGTTCTAGAAGTGACGGCGACTCCGGATTGCCAATGTCCCTTTTGACCCCGGAGACTTCAAATATCTCTCCCTCGCCCAAACTCAATGGAAGATTCTGCGTCCGTGCCCGCCCCACCTGTCCTGAGGTCACCTCTTCCGCCTATTCCACCGTCGAATTCCCTATCCAGACGTCCATTTGTTGGCCGGGATAAATGCGCGCGGAACCGCGTTCGAAGGAGTAAATGACCTGGAGCACCCGGGTGTCCACCCGCTCGCTGCTCTCGCCACTGAGGGATTTTTTGGGAACCAGATACGGTTCCAGACGCACAAATTTCAGTGTCAGCAGGTTGGTGGCCGAACCCTTGGGGATGCCGACTGCAGGACTTCCCGGCACCACCCTGGAGGCGTTTTCCTCATCAATGTCCACCCGGACCTGCAATCGTTCCGTGCTACCCAGAACCATGGCCGGGGCCGAGGTGCCGGTGCCAATGAACTCACCCACACGGGTGTTGATTTGGAGCACGGATCCAGCTCTCGGAGCACGCAGTGTGAGCAGGTCGATTTGAGTCTTCGAATCGTTCACGTCGGCTTGGGCGGCCTCGACTTGGGCCTCGGCAGAAGCCAGCACGGCGACGGCCCGTTCATAGGCGAAGCGCGCCCGGGTCAATTCTTCCACCGTGGCAATCGCCTCCTTTGCCAGCTTGGTCTGACGGCTGAGACTGTCGGCCTTGTCGGCCACATCGACACGGGCCTCCGCAACACGGCGGGTGAGCAGCTCCAGATTGGCCAACTGACGTTTGAGTTGCGACTGCACAGCCCGGTCGTCCTGTTGAAGGAGGATATCGCCGATACCCACCACCGAACCGACCTGGACGGTCACTTCCCGTACCAACCCCGGAAGGGCTGGACTGATTCGGACATCCTCCGCCGAACTTTCCACCAGGCCGCGTCCGGCGATTCGATTGGAAAACCCGATTTCGACCGGTGAAACCAGCGGCACATTTTCAGGAACCGGACGGTTGCTGGCCCGGGAAACCCGGAAGATGGCAATGATCCCGGCCGCGGCCAGCAGATAGGCGATCCAGGTCCACGTCCACCGTTTACGTCGGCGAGACGCTGATGCTGGTGCCACCGGCGACGCTTGCGGGGTGGGCGGCGCGGCTGGCACGGATGCGTCCGTCTTCCATTTCGATGATTCGGTCGGCATAGCCTTCAATGCGTTGGTCGTGGGTGACAATAATGACGGAGCGGTTGGGACGGGTGGCGACGGTCTTGAGGAGTTCCATGACGGTGCGACCCGTCATTGTATCGAGGGCAGCGGTCGGTTCGTCGCAGATCAACAGGTCGGGCTCATGGACCAAAGCCCGGGCGATGGCCACCCGTTGTTGCTGGCCGCCGGACATTTCCCGAGGAAAGGAATCGATATGGCTCCCCAAACCGACAGATTCCAGCCAGTGCGCGGCCCGTTCCTCTGCCTCCCGATCCGAGCCGCCCGTCAGCAGGCACGGAATGGAGACATTCTCCATCGCACTCAGGGTCGGAATCAGGTTGAACTGCTGGAAGACGAAGCCGACGTGCTGCCCCCGAAATCGGACCCGTTCGCTGGAGCCGAACGATGCCAGATCACGTCCGAGGAGTTCAATCCGACCGGCATCGATGTTCAGGGTGCCACATAGGGCACTGATCAGGGTGGTTTTACCACAACCTGAAGGCCCCATCAGCAGGACCAATTCCCCCAGTCGGGTCTCCATGTCGACACCGCGAAGCACCGACACCTTCGAATCCCCTGAACCAAAGGATTTCTCGACACCACAGGCTCGAACGGCACAAGCGCCGGGAATGGCGGACCCGTCCACCCGGGTGGGGGAGGAAGTCATTTGAAGACGGTGGCGGGCTCAATCGTGGCAATGCGACGCAAGGCAATGGCCCCCGAGACGAGACAGATGAACACGGTGACGGCTGCCGCGAAGGCGATCACCAACCATGGAAGGATAAAGGGGAAATCAGGGTCCTTGAGCGCACCAAAGCCGAACAAGGCGGCCACACCTGAGCCGAGTCCAAAGCCAAGAAATCCAACATTGGCAGCCTGGGAGGCCACCATCATCGCCAATCGCCCGTTGGTCGCTCCCATGGCCTTGAGGGCGGCGAGGTAGCGGAGATTATCATTCACAAAGAGATAAAATGTCTGGCCGGCCACGGCGATTCCGACCACCACTCCGAGCACCACCACGGTTCCGAACGAAATGGGAATCCCCGAGGTTTCGACATAGAACCAGATAGTCTGCCAGAAAAACGCGTCCCGTTCGATGGCGTGGAGGCCCTTCAGTCGATTAATTCGGGCCACCAATTCCCCGGTACTCACTCCGGGACTGGGCGCAACCAGAATGGCACTGAGCTGTGTTCTTTGGGGTGGAGCATAGTCCAACGCCCGGTCGAAGGTGGAAAAGACGCAGGCCTGCCCGGTGAAACTCTTAGCCGTATCACAAAATCCCACCACCTGGGCTCGGCGGTCGTTGATCTCAAACAGGCTGCCAATCCGAAGCGTAACTCCTTTTCGTGAAAAGAAGGTCTCCACTTGTCGATCCACAATGACCGCGTCCGGCAGGCGCAGGTCTTCGACCCGTCCGGAACGCATCTGCATCGGGCGCCCCACCAGCGAGGTCGCGTCGATTCCCACCATCTGCACCGTTTGCTGCTGACCGTTGGACAGTCGGGCGCTGAGGTTCCCAAGGAAAAGCGGATACGCCCATCCCACACCACTGACGCTGCGGACCCGTTCCACCTCAATGTTCCGCAGCGCCACCGTGGCATTGGGGTCCTCCACCTGCTGGTCGACCACCCAAATCGGCGCATTGAAATTCCGCAGATTGGCCGTGGTCCAAAACATCAGGCCACAGAAGATGGAGGCCTGTTGGACGATCAGCAGTGTGCAGAATCCAAGCGCGAAAACCAGGATGCTGAACTTGGCCCGTTCCCTGACCAGCATCTTCCAGGCAATTTTGGACAGGCCGCGCATGGGATGAAGCAGGAGGTCCGCCACCGGCCCGACCTCGATGGGAGGTCGGGCCGCTGGGGAGAGCCCAGGCCTAGAAGGAGGCGTTTAGACGAAGGCCAACGGTCGGAGCCACACCGGCTTTGTGCTTGCCCGCCAGGCCCCGCTCGGACGTCTGGAACTTGTAGTCCTGGCCGATTTGGGCACCGGTGAACCCCGTGACCGTCAGCCATTTGCTGGCCTTATAAACGGCCCCGACTTGGAAGGAACCGGCCCGATACCGCAACGTGCCGTCGGGAATGCTCGAGTCCCGGTCCAAACGGATGTAGCGGGTTTCGTACCCGCCCAGCGTATACAACGACCAGTTCTCATTCAGTTGGTAGCTCACCCGAACCACCGGCGAGACATACTCAGTCTTGTCGCCAGTCAACGACAGGTGCCACTTGGGGGCAAATCGCCATTCAACCCCCACAAATGGGGCATATCCGGTGGCGTAACCCAGGCGGGTGGCGGCGGCAAAACCAAACCCCACATTGAGGTTGGAGCTGACCTGATAGGCGGCCCCTGCCGCACCACCCCACATCGAGGAGCGCCCCAGTGATGCGCCATCGGCGGTATCCGCCTGCCACAGGACGGAACCAAAGAAGTCCCACTCGTCCGAGTAGTGGTAGTGGAGCCCCGGATCGAACCGGACTTCGTAACCATGCTTGATCGGAGCAGCCGTCTTCGGAATGAAACTTTCGAAGTTCTTGAAGTCAGCCGAGAAATAGTCGACCGACAATCCCACGCTTCCGTTCAGAGCACCCACGATGGGAAAGGGAACCTCGGTTCCGATTCCTCCGGACACCCATGAGACCTTGGTGTCGGTGTGACTGAGCTCGGACTCGCCGATATAGCGACTGCGGGCGGTGACGGTGATGGGGGGCGGACCATCGGGAGGTCCCATTTCGGCGGCACTCAGCGCGCCGGTCAGGGTCCATGCGGTGACAACGGGAATAATTCTCCAGGGCTTGGAAGTCATAGTCATGAGTTCAGTTTGCAGGCACAAGATGACACGTCCAGACACACCTGCCTTGGACAAAATTGCGGTTGTTTGGGACCTGCGGTTGTTGGATAGTGGAGGGCAACTTGGGCAGATGACGGGCAAAATAGTTGGCACCGGACGCACGAACGAAGACTGCTGAACCGCAGGTTTTTAACCCTGTCGGGCCGTCCGCAAGTTTCGCAGCCTTGGCGACGGGAACGATCCCGGCAGACCCGAAGGTCTGCGAAACAGCAGCACCCCACCCGTGGCGCTCGGGGTCAGGCCGGATATAACTGGCGTTGGATCGCGTGGCGGGCGTGTCTTGGACCTCCTCCGAA